>JASFZI010000060.1:0-13142 GCA_045107135.1 Candidatus Altimarinota bacterium | reverse complement strand
AAACAAATTAAAAGATGTTGAAGTATATGAATATGGGCATGGAGGCTATGATATGGCAGATCAACTACATCTAATTCATGTATACAAAGATGATTTTGACCTTATTGATTATATTATTATTTATTTGAAATTTGAAAATGATTTGAAAAGAAGCCAATATGTTTTAAATCATGATTATGTAAACATAATGAATTCCTTTCGGTTCAGAATTAGGGAAAAAATAAAGCTACTTCGTTATATAGATAGAATTGGACTTTTTGAGCCTTTTAGGCAGATAAGGTCGAAATTAAGGAATAATGAAAACGATAAAAAAAACTTAAAAGTTGATGAAAAGGTATATTTAGAATATTTAGACAATTTTAAAACCTTAATTCAAACATTTGGGATAAATAAAGAAAAAACAGCTTTTTTGCTTGATAAAAACAAAACACATAAAAGTTTTTTAGATTATTGCGACCAGATGGGGTATAATTATATCGATATAGGTGCTGCCCTAGAGGAATCTAAAAAGCCAACGACATTAATCTATGATAAGCACTGGAACAATAATGGTCGATCAATTATAGCTTCTGTAATTATTAAATATGCTAAAAAAATAGGACTTAATTAAATTTAAAAAAAGTGTAATGTGCTACACTATTTAACTCCTTTATAATAAATGTATAATTTTAAGCAGTGTATGATACATATTTTATGTTCACACCATGAACAACAATTCTCAAAAATAATGGATTCACAAGAATTTCGCTTAAAAATGAACTTACAAAAAGTAATAAAAACCAAGGAAGTAATATTTCGTTTTAGTATATGGAAGTAAAAGAAGGAAATAAATTTTATAAGATACAATGGTTATGGAATATTCTTTCTAATGGTTTGTTTGTTTTTGGTTTAAAAAACAGATTGGCTCGTATTGGTTTGGATATCACTCCCTTTTATTTGGTTCAAGAGGGCGTTACAGAATTCGAGGCTCCAGAAATAAGAGGAGATTCATCTGCATATACAGTTTCATGTTTTGAAGAGCATGAGATAAGCCTTATTGAAAAAAGTATTTTAGGTATCAAGCAAAATAATCTATTAAAAGATTTAAAAAGTGGACAAATATGTGTTGGTTTAAAGCATGGAAATGAGATAGCAGCATTTATGTTTTTAAATAAAGAGCATATTGATCTGAAAGGGCGATTTATTAAGTTAAAAAATAATGAAGTATCTCTGCACAGTATGTATACTTTTGAATCTTACAGAGGCAAGAATTTGGCACCTTATTTACGATACCATAGTCATAAATTGGCTGATGAATTAGGTTTATATACAAAATATAGCATTAGTGAATATTTTAATAAGTCCACAATAAAATTTAAAAAGAAATTAAACTCAAAACACTTGAAACTATATGTTAGTATCATATTGTTTAGAAAGATAAAATGGCATTTTATTTTACGAAAATATAATTAAAGTAGTAGTTTGAGAGCTTATTGATATTTATTTAGAAATAAATGAATTACAAATCTGTAACTTTTGTTATTTTGAAGAATGGAAAAAATCATTTAATGAGCTATTGCCCTTAACTTTTTTATTTTTCGAAAATTCTTAAACTTACTAATACTATTCTTAAATAGATACTCCCAATCAATTAAGCAAAAACAAATCACCCTATATTGTCTGAAGGAGATCCCCATTAATTGGCCAATTGACATATGAAAGATAATGGCACAAATTAGATATATATTTCTGTATCTGGTATTAATAAACAACATAAACCCAAGTAATTCAAACAAAACAGAGCCTATAGATAACAAAATAACTAGCGGTTTATTCGAAGCTATATAATTTGCTATTTCATTCCACCTCTTTGAAGTTTGATAGTTCCCATATGTATGACCTATGAAACCAAATTTGTCTTTCCATTTATCCTGATCGGATATTTTATTATCTCCAATAATTAATTGGGCATTATTGTCTTTATATGTATCTGTTCGCTCTTTTAAATAAAAACTTAAAGTAGACCCGTTAAGCCAATCAGTTCCATTGCCATACCGGAATTTTGAAATACCTGCAGTAAGATAAGTAAGCATTACCAAACCTAAAATAAGATTTAATCCCCATTTATGGTTTTCTTGAAAATTCAGGGTTTTGTTTTTTTGCTTATAGTACAAATTAAGTAATGTATAGTCTATTGAAATTTTCATCGTTCCGGTTACAAGCGCTAGTACTAAGATTACTTGACTGGGCAACGAAAGATGATGATCAAAAACACCAATACCTTCAATAGTACCAAACAGAAAATAACCAATAAAGGCTAAAATTAAAAGATTTAATCTACCAAGTAAACCAAGAGCTGCACAAATAGAGGATACTAAAATAAAATATTTTAATTGCGTAATCTGATTCGCATCAAGATGGAACAATGCTTCAGGAAGAAAATCTAAAAACCATGTTTTTGACAGAGAATACGTCTCGCTATTTGCTATATCAGCAACACTCTCGAGGTTTTCAATTAGTTTTTTACCAAATAATATTGAAAGAAAAAACCTTAAAACACTTAATGGTTGCTTTAAAAAGAATCGGAATAAATCAAAAATATTAATTTGAATTTTCATGTAATGAATAATATGATTTATCTTCTGATTCATAATAGCCTATTAGTTCAAAATCAGATAAATCATTTCTGTTTTGATCAACTTTTTTTACTAGTAAATTTATTCTACGAAAAGACAAGTTATACTTTGATTGTATAAATCCAGAATAATGATTGAAAAAAGTATCCATCCTGTTATGAAAGGAGTTATAGCCTTCAGATAACCTATTGGAAAAAGGAGAAATATTTTCTGTAGAACCATAAACTTTACTAAAAAAATGGCGCATAAAAAGGTCTTCAGGTTTACCATAATAGTTAATAAGGTTTATATTGGAGGATTCTTCATTTATGCCTTCAAATTTAAACAAGTACAAATCGGTACTGTCATCAATGTAGTGCCCAAACATAGGGGCACAGGTATATGGGAAACTCTCTATCCCAAATACCATAACAAATAAATTAGGAAATAGAATTAGGGCTATAATGATGCGCTTATATAAGTTCAATGTCCTATTTGATAAACGTATTTTGTGAATTTTGTCCAATAAATTAAATTGATTTATGGATGAAATTTAGAATTATGCTTTTATGATATATAGCTACTTATATAAATTATTCGCAGCACCAACATTTTTTTGCTTTATAATACCCCTTTCTATGCAGATAATCTATAACTCTTTCGCGAAATTTCACACTGTACACCTCACTTTTTGTGTAACCAAAATTACTTATACTTATTGATGTTTCTAAAGATTTCACATAATGCCACCAGTTTTTCGGAACAAACAAAATGTCTCCTGGTTCAAGAATAACACTTTTAAATTGGACATCTTTAAATTTTGGGAATTTTTCAATGTCTACATTATTTATATCAATTTCACTGGCAACCCCTCCGTTCATATACTTTTTACTCTTATACATTTTTTTATTAAACTTAGGAGAAGCAATAATAAACATTTTTTCACCCTTTATTTGAGCGAACATGTTATTAGCTGTGTCTGAGTGAAATCCTGATATTGTTCCAGCCGGTCCGAGCCAGGCAAGTTCATCATTTTCCTTGGTTGTGTGTTTTGTAAAGACGGAAAAGTCTGTATAATCTTTGAGGTATGGAAAAAAATTAAAAATATCTAGTGCAGGTAAGTGGTCTTCCGTTTTTTTATTGTTAAGTTCACTATCCTTTAATTTTTGAATGAATGTTTTAAAAGTCTCTTTTTTGTAAATGTTTTCTTCTTGAACGTATTTTCCAGACAACAAAAAAATATCTTTATCTTTTTTTAAATTTAAGAAAAAATCCCAATCCCATTTTTTTAATGCTTCCCATTCTTTTGCAGCCCCTCTCACTACAACTGGCTGTCGTTTATTAAAATACCGTTTTTTAAAGGATTCGGAATCTATTGAGTTTAATTCCTCAACTGGTGAACTGGAGGATAAGACATCTTCTAATATATCAACATTTTTCATAGTGTTAGTTTTAAGTTCTAAAATTATTTATATTGTCATGTAGTAGAATTATTGATCACTACCTTACTATAAATATGTGTGTTCATATTTTATTATTGCCAAATCTATATATTAAAGAGTTTCTAACTTTTATATAAACCCGATAAATTGTTGGTAAAGGGTCTTTTATAATAAATTTTACATAGGTATTATTTAAAATGAATTTAAACCGGAAAATAAAGAATATGTTATTTTTTATACGTTTTATTGTCCCTGCAAGGTTTAAGTATTCTATATGCCTATATTCTGGTTTTTCAAAATCTTCATTTAAGCTTAATAAACAATATAAATAAGGAAAGTTTACACCAGCGATGGTTGACCCAGTTAAAGAGGACCAATATCTAGTATTAATTTCAAGAATTTTAAATTTATCATCTTTTTTATCAAACCTTAAATCTATATTAGCCACCCCAGACCAACTTAAGGATTTCATAAGTTTCTCAACTTCTATATATAAATTATGCTCATATAAAAACCTTTGACCTATTTGAGGAGCAAATGATTTTTTACCCCATAGCGTCCCTTTTTGAATGGTAAATGCCATTATTTTTCCTTTTTTGCATAAAACATTGCCACCCAAATCATACCCTTCAATATATTCTTCAATAAGGTAATCATGTTTAATCTTATTTTTTATAGAAAATTGTTTAAGATCCTCTTTTTTTGAAAATTTATGTATACCATTTCCGCCTCCAGCGCCTACAGTGGGTTTTGCTAATACTGGAAAACTGAGCGAATTATCATTATAAACCTCTCCTGGCTTTAATAGGATACTTTTAGAGCATGCAATTTGGTTATCCAACATATGTTTTGATAATAACCCTTTATTAATGGCAATACTAAAATTGTCATAAGTAGGCAAAATACACAATTTATCTTTTTGAGAAATTAAATGTTGATACTTGATAATAGTTCTAAAGCCATCTTCACATACGGGCATTACTATATCAATGCGATGCATGTTTAACTCTTTATTTATATTCGATATCCAATCTATTTCATTATTTGCTTTTGGATAATAGGAAAAATAATGAACATATCTGGAACATCTCATTTTAATATTTTTATCATTAGACATGATAAAAATTTTAACATTTTCCGTTTGAGAAAAGCAATTTATAGCATTTGTCAAGAGGGTTTGTTCGCCATCAGGAATTAAAACAGAAAAAGCTTTGTAATTGTTTTTCATAGGGAAATCCATCTCCGATTAAAGGTAGAATTGAAATTAGAAGCTAATTACAAATCGTAACTAAGAGTCACAACAGAAACAATTTTTTGATTTATAAATCCCTCTTCTATGTAAAAAGTCTAAAACTTTTTCTGGGAACTTTATGCTATATAACTCGTTTTTTGTATAACCAAAATTGCTAATACTAATTGATGTGTCTAATGATTGTACATAATGCCACCAGTTTTGAGGAATATATAACACATCACCAGGTTCAAGAATAATACTTTTAAACTCAACATCTTTAAATTTGGGAAATTTCTCAGCCTCAAAATTATTTATATCCACTTGACTAGGTACCGCTCCATTCATGTATTTACTACTTGGATACATGTTTTTATTAAATTTGGGAGAGCAAATAATAAACATTTTTTTTCCTTTTATTTGCGCATACATATTTTTCCCTGAGTCTCTATGAAATCCCGAAATCGTGCCAGATGGTCCGATCCAGGCGGATACGTCATTTATTTTTGTGAATTTCTCAAAAAGAGAAAAGTCGATATCATCATTAAGACTTGGTAAATAATCAAAAATATTTAACGTTGTTAAGTACTGCTTAGTAGTCTTGTTTTTATCCTCAGCTTCTTTTAAGTCTTTAATAAAACTTTTAAAGACCCCCGTATTATAGCGATTGTCACCTTGAATAAAATCACCAGATATTAAATGAATATCATGTTCGAATTTAAGATTTGAAAAAAAATCTAAATCCCATTTCTTTGTTGCTCCCCAATTTTTTGCAAACCCTTTAATCAAAACAGGTTTTTTTTTATCAAAATAGTTTTTTTTGAACGACTCTGAGTCTATTGAGGTTAATTCTTCAATAGAATTACTTTTAGAAAAAATTTCATTTACAATATTCATTTTTTTTATATCTATTATGTTATAAAATGGTGCGGTATAGTGAAAATCAGTGTCCTTTTTCTCTTATGTAATCAGAAATTACATTTGCTAAAATATTTCTACCATGGTTATTCCAATGTTGGTCATAAATAAGAGTTGTTGGTCTTTTAGACTTTTCTAGATCATCTCCAAAATCAATATATTTATATGCCATGTGATCACAATAGTTTGTAAAAACCTCACTTGTTTTTTTCTTATCAAGTAAAAAAACAGTTTTGTTTTTATCAAACCCAAATGTTTCAATTAATTTCTTGAAATTCTCTAAATATTTTTCACTTTCCTCTTCAGAAAGGATATAATTAATTTCGGTTTCATCATTTAATTTTCGTCCTAAAATTTTCTTTTTTAGGTTTTT
Source organism: Candidatus Altimarinota bacterium (assembly GCA_045107135.1). Taxonomy (GTDB): domain Bacteria; phylum Patescibacteriota; class Gracilibacteria; order BD1-5; family UBA6164; genus UBA6164. Next base: position 6,584 of record JASFZI010000060.1, on the reverse strand, counting down.
AAAAGGTTCAAATATCCCAATGCCATCGGCGTATGCAATTAGTTTTACTTTGTCTCTAAGTTGAAAAGAAGCAGAATATTGCAAATCAACTCTATATTGATTTGGTGTATAAGTATCACGCTTTAAATCGTTATGGAACTTGATATAAATAAGGATGTGATCAATTAATTCAAATTGTTCTTTATAGGCTTTAATGAGATGTAATTGATCAGCTAAGTCATACCCTGAATAGCCATATTCATATACTTCGGTACCATCATTTAAGCGATTTTCAACCTTTCGGCCTATAGAATTAAAATAATCTTGATGTAGTCCTTCAATAAAAGAATCGCCTATAAGTGCTATTTCGTTATTCTCTTTTGTGGGGCTAAATTCTCGATATGAATTAAAACCAGAGCTATTAATATTGAATTTCGAAAAATTCATACGCCTATTACCCGTGACATAATACCCCTCTTGATTGGGGGTGTTAATTTCAACGCCTAAATTATTTATTTTAGACGCAGGGTATTGTTGGTATAAATGAAAAACACGTGACAGCCCCTCTAGGGTTGCAAATATTAATAAGCTGTATAATAGTGTTTTAGCTATAAGTAATTTCATAAATGAGTGCTATGGCTATATAAAGATATATACTATAGTTTAGTATTAAATTAAAAATCGATTAACTACGGATTACTTCGGCATCAACTATTTTATGGTCAAAACTTCTTTATAGAATAGTGATTTTTTGGTAGGCGTTTTTATCAACTAACACATATTCTTCTTGAGGCTTGATTTCAAATATTGAAACGGAACTTAGATGGGTTTTTTGCTTGTAAATAAAATCGTAGATTGGTTTTTTAATAATGTTGTATATATTGTTTTCATTATTAATGAGATTCAAACTTTTTGTATCAATGGGAGTTATATCTTCTATCTTAAAATTGACAATATGATTTGAGGTCTCTTTTGTCCTTTTGAAAGCCTTTTTCATATTTTTTATCAAGACATCAATATTTTTTGATTTCAAAAAATTCTTAAATTTAATTAGCGAAACCTCAAGACTTGCTTTGAACCTTGAGCTTAAAGCGTTTGTTTGATAAATAATGTGATGCTCAAAACTGTATATATGGTTACTCCATCTTCGTTTGTATTCTAATTCGCCATATGCCATATCTAACATAATATAATTATTATCTAAGCTCCATTCTAATAACTTGTAAATAGAGACATTTCCAAGTGCAAATTTCGCGAAGTTGATGTCATAAGAAGGGATAGATACAAATAGTATATTATTAAAATGATGATTAATGCATATATGTACAGGTTTGCTATCGTGATAAATAACAAAGAGGGAGGCCTTCTTAGAATTAATTAATGAGAATGTAGATTCTAGATAATAATCCCAATTCTCCAGTATGTCATTCTTTTCATTACGTTGATCAAATCTGGTAATGAGCATGTCGTGTAAAGAAGTCATCAAAAAAGAATATTCATCTTTTGAGATGGTACCATAAATCATTTTGTAATTGGCATTAAAACAATGTTCGAATCTGTTTACAAATCTTTTTATATTATTTCTAAATCTTTTGCTGAATTCAGCTTTTAGAAATGTTTCAATATCTTGTTTTCTTTCAATATTTATGGCATACCCAATTATTTTACTTTGTGGGATTTTTTTAACAGTTAATGCATTAGTATGTTTGAAACTCGGAGATAAATAAGAAGGAAAGAGCCTTATTGAGATAAGGTTTTCGTGTGAAATGTTTTCTTTGCGTGATTTGTAAAAACAACTTTTGTTTAGTTTATATTCTAATGCTTCATAAGCGCTTAAAACGTTGTTTTTTTCTGTAAGCGAAATATAGAAATCTTGTTTCTTAAAATATGCCATTTAATCAATTATTAATAGAGAGTTCATGAAGACTGTTTTTTCCTTTTATGATAAAAGAATTTTTGTCAATTTTTAAAAGTACAGTGTCTTTTATGTTTTCTCGACAAGCAAATAAATAATCATATAAAGGTTTCTTGAAATTCTCAAATACAGGGTCATTAACATTAATAGAGAGTAAATTCTTATCTCTTGGGAGCTTTTCAATTTTCTTAAAAATATAATTAAACTGTGGGGTGCTATTTGAAACACCTATCTCTTTATTTAGTTTAAGTTTTAAACGTTTCAAATAATCGTCAACGTTTAATGATTTTAAAATATTTTTAATTCTAATTTTATTTATTTCTATTAAAGCTATAAAATAGGGGAGTAATGACCTTTTTTTATGAAGCACATGTGTTTCAAGACTGTATGAGTGATTACACCATCTAACCTTGTATTCTAAATCACCATTCCCCATATCTAAATAATCGTAACCATTTTTTATACACCAGTCTAATTGCTTATATATGGCAATATTACCAAGGCCAAATTTTGAATAGTCAACATCAAAAGCAGGTATAACGGCAAAAAATATTTTATTAAAATGAAAGTTAATAGAAACCTGAATGGGCCTATCTCCGTCATAGATTACGAGAATAGATGCTTTTTTAAGACGCACTAATTGTAAAATACTATTATAGTAAGTATTCCAGTTATTAATGAAAAAATTTGTCTCTTTTAAAAGTTCAAATCTTTTTAAAATCATTTTATGAGAACACCCCATTATGAAATCATATTCCTCATTAGTCATTTCACCAAAAAATATTTTATAGTCAATATTAAAACATGACTCCAATCTTTTCATTTTTTTAACTATAGGAGCTCTAGAGGATTTACTAAAATGAGCTCGTAAATGGTCATCTGTATTTGTGTAATTTTTATCAACAATAATACCAAAAGATTCCTGTTTTTTTTGAGTTATCTTTTTGATCCGAATCAAATTTTGATCGATAAAATTTGGATGTAGAAACTGAGGAAAAGCGATTATTGAAGCTACATAACCATTTTTTATAACCGGAGAATGTATTTCGGAACTATTATAAACCCTATCCTTTTTATTAAAAGAATAATATAAGGACTCATAATAATTTAATATTAAATTATTCTCAATTATTGTTAAAAAGAAATTTTCCTTTTTTAGAAAAGACATTTTTAATTTAATTAATGGTTATTTTATTAGTATTACTTTTTCCTATAAATAAAAAGGACTTTTTATCTTCTGAAACTTTATATATGGTGATAGCACCAATATGCTCTTTAAAGGTGTATAAAAAATCAAACAAAGGTTTTCTTAAAAATGAAAATTCCTTGTTATCGATGTCCAGTCGCTCATATTCAATAGAATTGCATTTTATTATATGTTCAATGCTTTCAGATTTAAACTCAAATGGTTTAGAATTTGCCCTATTAGGATTTCCTTTAAAATAGCGTTTTACATTATTATAGTATACATTCACATTTTTAGAAATTAAATAATTAATGAGCATGTACTTAGTTTTAAGAATAAATTTTAAAAACCCTCCAAATATATTCTTTGGATGACAAACTATGTTGTGATTAAAATTATAAATTAAATTACTCCACCGTCGTTTATAATCAAAATCCCCATAGCCCATGTCAAATATGTTAAAATTGTTATCTAAGCACCATTCTAATTGTTTATAAATTTCAATATTACCAAGACTAAATTTTGAATAGTCTAAGTTATAAGAAGATATGTGACTATAAATGATAGAATCAAAATGATAATTTAATGAGATTTCTATAGGTTCTGTACCGCTTAAAATAACAAACAAAGATGCTTGTTTATTATTTATCTGGGCAAAAGAATTATTTAAATAGAAGTCCCAATCATGCAATATTTCATTATTATCATCACGTTGTTCAAACCTTTTTGTTAACATGGTATGTAAAACGGCCATTAAATTTTGATAGTCCTCAATGGAGATCTCTCCAAAATGCATCTTATAGCTCACATCAAAACAACCTTCAAGCCTTTTAACAGATCGATTAAGAGTCTTTTTAAAACTACTTTTACAATGTGTTTTCACATAGTCATCTGCACTATTATAATCGCTTAAATTAATTGCAAATCCTAATTTTTGAAATGCTTTTTTACATATAAAATTACTTTTAACCTTAGACTCTAAATAGCTAGGATGTAAACTATGCGAATAAATATTAAGAGCGTTATCACTTGTTTTTTTTGAGTTTTTGTAAATATTTGATTCATTGCATGTAACATCGATGTTAGAATAAATCATTGAAATATCATTTTTCAAAAATAAACTAAACTGAAAATTGTCTTTATGTAAAAACTTTAAATTCATATATATCAAATAATTAATAGGGGTTTATTTTTTGCATTATATTTCACTTATAGCTAATCTCATTTGTTTCCACTGGACCTTTAACTAAATAGCTGTTTTTTTTAGTTTTCATTCTATAAATTATGACGTTATTTAGATGCTGCTTACTACTATATAGAATATCATAAACAGGCTTTTTTAAAAAGGAAAAAGTATTTTCATTTAAGTTTATCATTTCAATAGCGTCCATCGGAATTATCTTAGGATCTTCAATTTTAGAGATATCAAAACCAAAATGGAGGCTATCTTTGTTTGTTTTAATCAAAAAATGTTTAACCTTTTGAATGCGAGGATCATCTTTAAGAGTCTTGATATAATTCTTTATATCAATTTTTATCATTTCTATGCGAGCAATAAGCCCAGCAATAATAGACTTCTTTTTATAAATTAGATGATATTCATAATCATAGACCATATTAGACCAAGTTTTTTTATAATCAGATTCACCGTTACCCATATCAAATAGTAAGTAATCATTTTTTAGTACCCAGTCCAATTGCTTGTATATAAGTAAGTTTCCCACTGCGAATTTTGAATAATCAATATCGTAGGTCATAATGGTTCCATAAAACATCCTATCTATATGATAATTTAAAGATATGCCAATTGGTTTTTTATTATTATAAACCACAAATAAGGAAGCCTTTTTGTCTTTTATTAAGCTATAGGTTGTGTCTTTATAATCTGAAAAATTATTAAGTATTTCATTTTTTGTTTCTTTTTGCTCAAATCTTGTAACTAGCATGTCACGCAATACATTCATAATAGATGAATGTTCATCTTTTGAAATACGACCATAAAACATTTTATATTGAATATCAAAACAAGATTCAATTCTTTTAATGCGTTTTCTTAAACTGCTTCTAGATGAAGACTTTAAGGTTTTTAAATAAGATTCTACGTCTTTATAATCATTATTGATAATAGCGACACTAGAAAGCCCCACATGACGTTTTCTTTTAAAATGAAATAAATTTATATTAGCTATAGATGGATCAAAAAGAGAAGGGAATAAACTGATATAAGTTACATTGGTTGCTGCTGCTGCATTTTTATTAGTATAAGGAAGCTTATAGCCTTTAATTTTAAATAGTATTTCTTTATAACAGGAAGGAGTCTTATTTTCTTTTATAAAATTCCAGATAAACTGTTCTCTCTTTAAAAATGACATAATAGTTAATTTAAAATATGAGTTTTAAATGATTGAATTATAACAAGTTTCTAATTGGTCTGAATTTACTTTTTTTTGAGCTAGACTTTTACTAACTGACTAAAAGTAATTTGCTTTTTTTTTCACTTTTTAAGAGAAATAATTTTTGATGGTCATGTTTTACTTGATAAATCTTTAAACTATTAAGATGTTCGCTAGTAGTAAAGAGGAAATCGAAAATACTTTTTTTTAAATAAGAAAGGTCGTTATTTAGACTGATTTCTGTTAACATGTCGTTTTTAATATTAATTTCGGATTCACTTATTTCATTGATTATGGCATTCTTTGTTGTCTTTTTTCTTGTGAAATAAGTGAGTTTATGTAGTTTCTTATTCACTTCCAGTTCTCTTAAATATTGTTTAGTCTTGAAAAAACGAGCTATTGAATTAGCAATAAGAACAGATCGAATGGATTTAGCGTCATAATATAAATGATATTCGAAATTATATTTTGAATCGCTCCACCGTTCCTTATAATCGAAGTAACCTTTAGAGAAATCAAAGGTTTTATACTTATTTTCAAAAGCCCATTCTAATATTTTCATTATGGAAATTTTTCCAATATGGAATTTATTATAATCAATATCAAAGACGGTGATTGCATCAAAAATAACAGCTTCAGAATAATAATTTAATCTAAGTGCTATTGGCTGGTCATTGTTGTATATAACAAATAAAGAAGCTTTCTTTTCCAATATTAAAGGATATACAACATCATAATAAAAATCCCATTCTTTAGGGTCGAGATTATTATTCGTAATTTGTTTATCATTAAATCTTTTGGTTAACAACGCATTAAAGGATTTAAAAATAAAGTCATACTCTTCTCGCTTAATGTCACCATAATACATTTTATATGTAATGGAAAAACATGTTTCAAGCCGTTTATTATATCTGCGAAATTTTTGTAGGCTACTTTTGCTAAAAGTCGTTGTTAAATAATGATTAATATCTTTATATTTTTCTAGATTGATTAAGAAACCTGGGTATTGTTTTATTTTTAGAGACTTTAAACCTTTTTGTAAATTATCAGTTTTAACATTAAAAAAAGCGGGGACATCATAAATGAGGCATATTTTTTTTTTGAAATCTTT
>JASFZI010000059.1:0-12773 GCA_045107135.1 Candidatus Altimarinota bacterium | reverse complement strand
GTTGTAGTTCAAGTATTGGTAGTTGTTGAATCTGTTGTATCAGTTGAAGTTGTTGTAGTTCAAGTATTGGTAGTTGTTGAATCTGTTGTATCAGTTGAATCAATTATAGTTCAAGTACCAGTAGTTGTATCAGTGATATCAGTAGTTGTGTCAGTGGTATCAGTAATTGTTCAGGTATTAGTCGAAATAGTTGTATCAGTTGCAGTATCAGTAGTTACGTCAGTAGTAGTGGTTGTGTCCGTTACAGTTGAGGTATCAGAGGAAGTTGTATTGTCAGTAGAATCAGTAGTATCTGAAACAATTCATTGATTTTCTGTTATATTACTTATAATTCATTTTTCTAGAATTTCGCTATTCAATGGAATATCAATAAATTCTTCATGTTCAAGTATTACTTCAGATTCCTCAGGAGGATTTATCTCTGCAATATCAGTTGAATCAATATTTTCAGAATCAGATATTACATTATTATTATTATTAGGTTTTACAGGTATATCATTAGTATTGCTAGGTAAATTATTAGGTGTATCTGCAATAGTTTCCTTTATATCATAGGTTTTAGATATTGTACTTGATGATTTTTTTATATTTTTTTCTGAATTTCATCAAAGAGCATTGTTGTTATCAGTAAAATCATTGTTTATTTTTTTAATATTAACTGAAGTACTATCTTTACTAATAAGATTTTCATTTACTCAAACTAAATCATCTATAAAAATTTCATCTCATATTTCTTTATTATTAGAATAATTAGAATAAAAAAATCAAAATGATGTTCAAAAAACAGTTAATCATAAAAGAGACAATAAAACTGTTTTTTTATTTTCTTTTAAATAGAAGATTATTTCATCTATAAAATCCTGGAACATTTTTTTGAATATTATTTGTAAATTAAGATAAAATTATCAATTAATCCTCAGTTATTTGTTATATTAATAGCAGGACTTCAACTCAGATCTGTTAATGCATCAAGTATGTTTTCTTTTTCAATACTATTTATAACTAATTTGATATTATTTGAAGTAATATTAAATTCTATTAATGAATCAAGTGGTATTATTTCAGAAGATATAATAGGATATGGTGTAGCTTGAATTCATCAAACTACATTAACAATATTATATCAGCTAGATTTTAATTCCACTCAATAATAATTATTTTCATCAATATAATTTGTATATACAAATATACTTCATCAAGCAAAATTTTTAATGTTAAGAAGAATTGTTTTATCTCTAGATGTAATTGGTAGAATTGGTATTGGATAAATAGCTCATACTAAATTATCATTTTTTAATAATTCGTTTCATGAAACTATATAAGATCAGTTAATTAATAATCCCGTTTTTGTCCATGATCAAAATGAATCAGGAATGTAACCATTTACTATTTCTGTATTATTTATTCAAGTAAAAGTATCATTAAATATGTTTCAAGCTGAAGGATTCTTTAAGGCAGTTAATACATCTGGATTAACCTTTATTCAATTAACTCTCAAATTATCTATCATTCATTGTTTAAAAGAACCTGAATTGAAATTATATATAATTTCATGAAAATCATTATTTCAATTTAATTGTTGATAAGCTAATGCTAATTTTGATATATACAAATTTAATTCATCTAATGAATCTATACTACATTTTGATATTGATTCTTCAATTTTAAATGTAGAAAATCAAGTTATATTATCAATTTTTGTACTATAATTTTGTGTAAAATTATTACTACCATCATATACAAACGAGTACTCTCATCATGTTAATAATGCTCATGTAGATGAATAATTGTTAACAAAAAGACTTGGCGAAGTAATTAAATAACAATTAGATCATGATTGAGAATTAATATCAAACAAGTCATAATCTCATGTAACATAAGAATTCACATCATCTTCTGATATTGCATTTGCTTGATTAAAAATAAAATTAGTAGAAAACATATTTCATTCAAGTAGAGCTCATAATTGATATTTTGTTTTATTATTAATAACAGAAAAATCATATTCGTTATCAAATAATGGATCTATTGCTTTTTTTGATAAATTATTAAGGTTATCAAATGGCTGATTATCAAATTTTCCTTGATACCATAATAATCATCATAAATATCTAACCTCCATAAATGTTCATGGTAAAGGATATTTACCAGTCTCAACTTCAAAAATTCATAAAGATTGTTTTATTTGTCATATATCAGTAATTCTAACAGAATTTCTTGAGCTTTTTGAATAATCCTGAATTGATATAAAAGCTATAGTTAAAAGTATTGTTAATATAGTAACAACGACCATTAATTCAACAAACGTGAAGGCTGTTTTATTTTTATTCATAATGTTTTTTCTAAAAATACAATATTCGTACATTATTTATACTTTAAGGTTAAAACAAAAAAAGTCTACTAAAACACCTAGACTTCTTTTTATTATATAGCATAAATAAATATTTATTTATTTCTTTTTCAAATATATTCAACCAAAAAATTAATTTTTTTAGAATCTATTTCTTTTATTAACTCAAAACATTCATTAATTAAATCGTTCAAGTAAGCCTTTGTTTTTTTCAATCATATAAAAAAAACAAATCACTTTTCTTCTCATCACACACTTTTACCAGTTTCTTCAAAGCTTCATTCTACGTCTAATAAGTCATCTTTAACTTGAAAAGCTAATCATATTTTTTTTCAAAATAACGAATATTTCGTCAATATTTGTTTTTCATTTGTTAAATTTGAATTAGATAAAAGAATTCATCAAATGATAGAAATTTCAATTAAAGCTCAGGTTTTTTTATTATGAACTTCTATTAAATTTTCTAAATTTAATTTATCTGGATTGTTTTCATAATAAAGGTCTAGTACTTGTCATCAAAGCATTCATTTTATTCATACTGATTTTCAAAAAAGTTTAATTATTTCTGAATTGTTTATTTCTGCTAAAATTTCAAAAGCTAACGAGTTCAATAAGTCTCAAACTAATATTCCATTTGCCTCTCAATATTTTTTCCAGGTTGTTAGTTGACCTCTTCTATAGTCATCATTATCCATTGCAGGTAAATCATCATGCACCAAGGAATATCAATGAAGAAGCTCTAAAGCAATACATAATTTAAGTATAGAATCATTTTCTATTATATCACTTATATCTTTTCAAGAAAAAATTAAATAAAATTCTAGAGCCAAAATAGGTCTTATTCTTTTTCATCATTTAACAGCATAAAAAGTTGCTTGTTTTATTGTTTCTAATCACTTATTTTTTTCATGATTAAAACACTCTATTAAATAATTATTTATAGATTTTTCTATTAATTCCTTATATATTGAATACCATTCTGGTAACATAATATTTTTTTGTTATTATATTTATAAATAAAAGTTTTTATATTCAGAAATTTCTTTTACTTCATTCATAGAATTCTATAACTTTATCTAATTCATTTTCATCAAATTCTGGCCACTTTTTATCAGTAAAAAAATATTCACTATATTCACTATCATACAACATAAATCATGAATGTCTTATATCTCAACCAGTTCTAACAATAACTTCTGGTATAGGAAATCTTCATGTATCTAAAAATTTTCTAAACTCTGATATTGTTAAACTATCAGGATTTATTCATGTATTTATGATTTTTTTTGTTGCCCTAACAATTTCATCTTGTCATCAGTAAATTAGAGCTATTATAAGAGTTATTCATGTATTATTTTTAGTTTTTTCTTTAACTCTATTTAAAACTATTTGAGATAATTCAGGTAATTCTTCAATGTTTCATATTGTTTCGAATTTCAAATTATCATCTAACATTTCTCATAAAAATGATTCTATATTATTAATAAGTTTGATAATTCATTTTACTTCTTCCTTAGGTCTTTTTTTTAAATTATCAGTTGATAATGCCCAAAGTGTGATGTATTTAATTCATTTTTTTTCTGATAATTTAACAATTTTTTTTACATTATCTGCTCATGCTTTATGTCAGGCTGTTGCAGGTAAAAATCTTTTACTCGCCCATCTTCGATTTCAGTCCATTATTATTCATAAATGATTTATCATTTTTTTATTTTATGAAATTACTAAATTATCAGGATTAGCTAAATTATAAAAATCTTTCTTATTTTTCATTAATTTAGCATAATTTCAGCTTTCTATTATTTCTCAATCTTTAAGCATAAAAATCTTATCAACGTTTTTAATTGTTGTCAGTCTATGAGCTATTATAATTGTTGTTCTACCCTTCATTAGTTTTTCAAGTGCATTTTGAACCTTTTTTTCTGTTTTATTATCAAGAGCAGAAGTTGCCTCATCAAGTATCAATATTTTAGGATTTTTTAAAAATAATCTAGCAATTGCTAATCTTTGTTTTTCTCATCAGCTAAGCTTTAATCATCTCTCTCAAATCAATGTATTTATTCAATCATCTAAATCAAAAACAAAATTTGCTTCTGCTTTTTCTAGAGCTTTTTTTATTTCAATATTTGATGCCTTTTTATTTGCAAATAATAGATTTTCTTTAATTGATAAATTAAATAAGCTACTATCCTGAGATATGATTCATATTTGTTGTCTAAAATTCTTTAAATTTAATTTTTTAACATTAGTTCCATCAATAATTATACTACCTTTTTTGAGATCCCAAAATCTTAAAAATAAATTAATTATCGTTGACTTTCATGCTCAAGTATTTCAAACAAAAGCAATTCTTTCTCATTTTTTTACCTTAAACGAGAGGTTATCTATTATGATTTTTTTATTATATGCAAAATGTACTTGTTTAAATTCTATAGATCAATTTAATGTTTTTTTAATTCATTTTTTATTTTTATGCTCATTTGTTAAATTATCAAATTCCTGATAGAATCTTCAAGATGCAGTGATTTGTTTTTGTACTATAGCTAATTTTGAAAATAAAAATCATAAAGGAAAATATACCCATCAAATATATGAGAAAAATAAAAATAAAGTAGCAAAATCTATTCTTCAGTTAAGTATAAAATATACCCCCGCTCACAAAACAAAAAATCTAGAAATTGTTGTAAACAAAGATGTATACATATCAGAAATAGTCCATCATTTATCAATTTTAATTTGTCTATTATATGTATTATCTAATTTTTTATTAATTTTACGAGAAAATACTTTTTCAATAGTAAGTGTTTTTACTAATGAAAAAACACTCATAGTATTTCATAAATCATGATATATTGATTCCCATTCTTTATCAAGACTTTTTTGTTCAGGGTATAGTTTTTTATAAAAGACTATTCAAAATATTATCATTACTGGTAACAATGATAATGTTATAAAAGCCATTATTGGGTCATAGTAAAAAAGTACAATTACTACGAATATAATTCATGATCAACTTTTTATTAATTCAAGAAAGAAAAAATAAAAAAATCAATACTGTGATTCTAGTCACCTATCAAAAATTTTATAAATACTTCCTACTTCTTTATTTAAATAAGTTGGAAATGACATATTTATAATTTCATTTGAATATTTTTTTGATAAATTAATATGATTTTTTAATGCAGACTTAGTAACAAAATTATACCTATATAATAACATTGATCATGTTGAAATAATTATAAATAATCACCAATACGTCATTAATAAATAAAAATAATTATAATCAAATTCTCAAGTTTTTAGGTATTCTTCTATTATTTTAATTATTTGTGTGAAAAATAATGGTTCGATAAACATTAAAATAGCTACAAAAATTCCAAAAAAAACTACTAGAAAAAATTTAATTTTTCATGTAGTTTTAATAAATTCAGAAAATATTTTTTTAAGTATTTCTTTATTGTTCATGTAAACATATTATTATACAACTATCTTATCTTCTGGATTAATAACAACTTTTTTGTAAGCTGATAATTTTTTATTTTTATTTACTTGGTATAAAATTGGTGCTGCTATGAATAAAGAACTATATGTTCCGACTATTGTACCGTAAATCATTACTAGTATAAAACCAGAAATAGTTTCAGGTCAAAATATAAATATAGTAGTTAATACAAAAAGTAGAGTTAAACTAGTATAAATACTTCTTGTAACTGTTTCTCTTATTGATAAATTTATGATTTTTTTTAAATCTTTTCAATTTTTTCATTTTTTACCTGCATATTTTTTTAAATTAGATCTAATTCTATCAAATACTACAATAGTATCATTTATTGAATAACCAAGTATAGTTAATAATGCAGTAATAAAGAAAGTATTTATTTGAAATTCAGGTAAATATAATGAAGTAATTATATAAAATCAAGTGGAAATTATCACATCATGAAATAATGTAATAATTGTTATAAGAGCGAATGAAAAAACTGATATTCATGATACGATTCAAGAAAATGAAAATGTAACATAAAATGTTATTGCAACAATAGCTAGAGCTAAAGTAATAAAAGCTGTATCCTTAATATAGTCTCAGAAACTTTTTCAAATATTAATATATTTACTTTCTACAGCAGTATTATCTTGTTTTTTAATAATTTCAAAAACTTTATTTTTAAAAATATTTTTTAATTCTTCTAATTTTTGATCAGTCGAATTGTTGTAAAATCACACAACAACAGCTACCTGTTTTTCTCAGGTAATCGAATAAACACTTATATTGTTAATTACTTCTTCATTATTATCTTTAAATAATTCCTTTTCATGATTTAATTCCTCTTTTATTTCCTCAATATTAATTGAGTTTTGAAATTCATAATCCATTTGTATTCCTCATGTCATATCAATACCAAGATTTAGTTTAGGTATAAATATTAACAATAATGAAATAAAGAAAAGTACACCTGAAATTGATAAATATATAATTCTATTTTTTAAAACATCCATAAATCTTACATAAACTAAATAAATATAGAACTATTGTATATAAAAAGAGAAAAAAGCAAGTTTAAAGAAAGTAAAAAATTGATAATTTTAATTATAAATTATACTCTTTTTTCCATTCAAATCATCAATTTTTATACATTTCTTTTAATTTTTCCTTATAAATATTAAAAATGGGTTCAATTTCTGAACATAATTTAATTGAGGAATTTAAATATATGACTACCCTATCTCTATTATCGATATAAGCCAAGCCATGTCTTATAAAATGATCAATTGTTTCGAGCTTATCAAGTGCTTTTACAATTTTAGCTTCTCTGGTTTCAGATTTTTCATACTCATCCCATAATTCATATATTTGATTTCATATTTTTTTTGGTAATATTTCTCTAATTTTTTTCATTGCTAAGATTTCTTTTTTATTTTTTTCTTCCTTGCTAACTACTCAGGTATAAATCAAGCTATAATCTGTGTCTCCTGCAATTGATTCTACAATATCATGAAAAATAGCTATTTCCAACGCTCTTTGTAGATTTATTTTTAAGTCTAAATTTTCAACAATAATCCATACAAAAAAAGTAAGTCTAAATGAATGATCAGAAACTGTATCCTTAATTTCATCTTTCTTTATAGTTTCATATCTTTTTGTTTCTTTAAGTTTTTGCGCTGTTTGAAAAAATTGAAAAATCATTTCAAAATCCTTAAATTCTTCAAATGGTCATTTTGTATTATAACACTCCCTCCACTCAAAATTTCATTCATCAAAAACTTGTTTTAATTTAGTTTTATACAAATGATAAAATCATTTTAATTCAGGTACTTTTGACATTGATTTGTCACAATATTTTGCAAATTTTTCAGGTATATCAATTGTTGAATATCAATAAAATATACAATGATCAATTGGTTCTATTTTCTCTAAAGCTTTAACAAATTTCACTTCACCACTTTCCCATTTTTCGTATTCAAGCCATAAATTATAAATTTCTTTTCATGTTTCTCATCATAAAACTTCCTTTATTTTATTTATTGCATCATATTCTTTTTTATACTTTTCTTCAGGAGTAACTATTCATTTATATACTAGATTATAATCAATATCTTCTGTTAATGCTTCAGCTAAATCATGAATTAATGCTAATTTTATAATTTTCAATAAATCAAGATCTATTTTTAGATTTTTATGAACAGTATAGTTAATTACCATAACTTTCCATATATGATCAGCAATAGATTCTTTTTTTATAAAAGTTTCCGTATTTTCCCATCTTTTATAATCCTTTAATTTTTGAAGAACTCACATGAATTCAAATAAATTTTCTCAAGTATTATTCATAAAATATGATTAATTAATAAATTTCTTTATTATAACATTCTTCGCAATATACTATTTGCTTTATATTAGGAGCAAATGTAGTTTTTATTTTAATATGACATTTGTCACATTTTCTATTAAATATTTTTCTAGGATTTTTTAATTTCATTCTATCTAAGTGTCTCTGATTAGGGTGTTTTTTTGGAATTGAAATATTATGTTTTCTATAAAATTCAAGTTCTTGAGGATTTATCATAAAAGGTTTTTTTGTAACATCACATTCAATTGCCCAATTTAACATATCATCAGGAATTTTATTTATATCGTTAGAAAGCTTATCTGCAGGTATAATTTTATTTATTTTTTGTAGAGGGGCTTCATATTGTGACCAATTAAATCATTTTTTAATAGCTTCATCTTCAATAAGTGGAAAATACTCATTAGCAATAGTTTCATTGTATCAGAATAAACTTAAAGAAATAGGTGCAAAATTTCACCATTCATTATTTTTTTTCATTTTTTTAATGATTTTAGAAACAAGTTTATTATATTCATCCTCTTTATATTGTTTATTTAGTATACAATATTGTTTACCAACGAGTCAATTACACATAAACGAATCCTTTGTATCTTTACATTCACTACAATATATTAAATTTTGACAATTGTTCCAACAATCATAAGTAAACAACATATTTGTACACGATTTATTTAATAATGAACAATCATATGCCTTTTTACTATTATTTATAACCACATCTACATCCATACAATCCATGGATCATGAATGTACATAAGTAGAATTTCTGATTCATACTGCGTCATAAACCTCGTAAGAGTTTTTTATATCTTTTGAATTATATATAATATTTCATGAAACATTTTCACTATTAACATGTATTAAATTTAAAGAAGGAAAGCTAGTTACAAATTCTAAAAAATCATCTATATTATATTCTATATATGTAATTTTATTTAACTCATTAAAATAATCCTTTTCATTATATTCTTTATTGAAAATATAATAAGATTTATTAGTTAAATTAACACATCAAAAACAATTTGAACAACCTGTACAATTGTATAAAAATTTTGATTCTGAACAGTTAATTGAATTTATAACATAAAATGCTTCGTAACAATCTACAGAATTAAATAACATAAAAGAATTGGTGCATCATCTAGAATATGAACAATCAAAGCATTTCTCACAATTTATTAGTCAATTTCAATAGTAACATTCGTTACAATTATTTGAATCATATATAAGATAACAATTTTTGCTTCATCAAATTCAATTAGTATAATCACAATTTTCTGTTCATGTTCATTTTATAAGAGCTCTTTTTGGAACTTTATAGATTAATTCCTTATATTGTTCAAAAAAAGTCTTATTAAAATCTATTTCTAAGTAATAATCCATCACATCCCAATCATCACTCCACCATAATTCTAGGTTGAACACTTTTATTTTCTTATCAGGTGAATACATAGAAATAATTTCTTTACCTGTAAAGCTACATTTAGTTTTATAAAGGCTTCTTAAATTTCTCCATGAATATCTTCTTTGTAATTTACAATCTGTACAATAATCAGAAACTGGAATAGAAAATTTTTCTCATAAAAAAATAGGCGACATTTTATCTAAAAATTCTATATCTTTGTCTGTAATATCAAAGGTAGAATTACATTGTTTACATGATTTTATTTTTATTACTTTTTCATTATGCATATACTATATAAAAAACAATTAAATTTACCTTAAATTTAATTGTTTTTTATATTTTTTCAAGTTTTAATATATCTGATTATTATAGCATTCACGCATTTTCTATTTAATAAAATTGAATTTGAGTATTAAATGAATAAACTATGCAATACATATATAAATTTTTATAAAAAATATGCACAAAAAAATAATTAAAAGAATAATTCAAACCATTTTTTACTTAATCAATCTAATTTTAATAACACTAACTATATCATTAGCATTTATATCAATTTTCAAAAAAGAATGGATAGAAAATTTTATTGAATGGATGAAATTAGTAATAGAATGATTATGAACATGGAATTATCTAATAGCTTGAACAAGTAGTTTAATTGAAGCTTTTCCTGTCTTATGAGTAATTGTACCGTGACAAAACATATTATTAATTGTTTGAGGTTTCTTTTGAAATATATCAAATACTAATTTAATTTATGTTGTAATATTAGCTTCTGTATGAGCTATAATATGAAATTATATCTGATATTTATTATGAAAAAAGTTTTGAGATAGCTTTTTTAAAAAATATTGATATTGGTTTTGAATTTGATTAACAGAAGTAAAGTATTTAAAAAAATGAATAGACAAATGGTGAGCTTGGTGAATAATTGTTTGAAAATTCCATCCTATGACTAGGGCGTTTCTTCCCTTTATAGCATGAAGTATGTGAATGCATAATAAAAAATTTATGATTTACAATGTAATTGGATCAATAGTTCGGGCAATCACAATCATTCTTTTATGAGTACTATTCGTCGAATATTACAAAATTATCCTTGAATATATCTGAACAATTATGATTGGATTTACTGTAATAATTTGATTTTATATTTTTAAATATAAAAGAAAAGAGTTTGTGCAATATTTAAAGGAAAAAAATGAGGAAATCGAAAATATGAGTAAAAAATAAAATATTAACTATAATAATAAAATAATGAAAAAATTACCTGTTGAATTAATTGAAAGATTAAAAGAAATATATACAAAAGAAGAATTAGAGATTATTGATACTTGATTTAAGTGTAAATCCAGAAAACCTACTTTTAGAATTAATACATTAAAATCTAGCACAAAAGAAATTTTAGAAATACTAAAAGAAAAAAAACTAGAAGTAGAAAAAGTTAATTTTTTAAAAAATTGATATATTCTTTTAAATTGAAAAGAAAAAGATTTATGGGATTTAGATATTTTCAATCAAGGAAAAATCTACCTACAATCTATATCAAGTCAAATGCCTATAGATTTACTTGATTTGGAGGCCTTTAATAAAGTTTTAGATATAACTGCTGCTCCTGGTTGAAAAACTTCTCAAGCATGTGCATTACTTAAAAATACATGAGAAGTAATAGCTAATGATAATAATAGTATTAGAATAGATAAATTGAACTTTACTCTAAAAAGACAATGATGTAAAAATGCAAGAGTTATAAAGACTGATGCTAGATTAATTTTAGAAAAAAATCCAGAATATAAAGAATATTTTAATCATATAATAGCTGATTTACCTTGTAGCGCTGAATGAAAAATTAATCTAAATAAAGAAAAATCATATTGATTTTGGAATCTATGAGTAGTAAAAAGAAATTTTAAACTACAAAAAGAAATACTGAATTCAATAATTCCTTTACTAAAAACATGATGAACTCTAATATATTCAACATGCACTCTAGCTCCAGAAGAAAATGAGGCAGTTGTTCATATGATTTTATCATTGTATCCTGATTTACAAGTTCAAGATATTAATATTGATTATAAATATTCAAGAAAATGATTAAAATGATTTTGAAAACATGTATATAGAAAAGACGTTACTAAAACCTTAAGAATATTACCAAATATTGAAACTGAATGATTTTTTATAGCTAAATTTAAAAAAATCTCATAAATTATGAGATTTTTTTATTTTATGTATAACCATATAATTATTCATATGATTGCAAGCCATAAATTAGTAATATTTGATACTAATATGTTAATAAAAGCATCTAATGTCATTTTTCTTTTTAATAATGCTAATACAGATTTAAATTCTGGCCAACTAGTTAGTATAGATAATACTAAAAATCAAATTAATCATTTAGGAGCCATCGATGCTTCAGCAGTAAAATTAACAACAGGATCCAGAAAATATCAACTAATCAATAGAATAACAATTCAAAGAGGTAGATATATTTTATTCACTAATTCATCAGGTTCTTCGATAACTGATTCTTTGTTTGGAAATTTTTTTGTAAATAGATATATACTGATTAAAAATGCTATGAAAACCCAATATATATAATAATTTTCTGGAATTTTAAAAAACAATACAGCAAATATTGCAGTTATAACAAAACCTGATAAAAAAAATGCTTTATAATTAAATGTTTTTAATTTTACTAAATATCATGTAATCATTAATGCAGTTAAAAAAAGTATTGGATTCATCACATTTGATCATAATGGTGTACTTGCTGCAAATAATATATTTCAAGTAATTAATCACACTATTAAAACTAGTGCCTCTGGTCAATTAGTTATAAATCATGTAATTTTTCAAACTCATTTAACGTTTTTTAATGCAGAAAGAATTAACTCAATACTAAATCATACAAAAAACATTAAAACTATTATTCAAGAAGCTCATATAAAGGATTCATTTACATCTCATTTCATTACCAAAGCTGAAATAATAAAAAATGCTAAAGTAATCCCCCATATAATAAAATCCAATTTTTGTAATGAATCAAAAAGTAATTTTTTCATTAAATTAATTATTAAATTTAAATAAAATAACATCTCAATCTTGTACTATATAATCTTTACCTTGTAAAGCTACTTTTCAATTTTCTCTCGCTCAAGTCCAT
>JASFZI010000058.1:0-12503 GCA_045107135.1 Candidatus Altimarinota bacterium | reverse complement strand
TTTTTATATATCCAAATTTTGAACATCTTTAGCTCTTGATTGAATGAATCTTCTTCTTGGTGGAACATCTGCTCACATAAGAATCTTGAATATTTCGTCTGCAGCTTGAGCATCATCTATTTTTACTTTGTACATTTTTCTCTTTTCTGGGTCCATTGTAGTTTCCCAAAGTTGATCTGGGTTCATTTCCCCTAGACCTTTATACCTTTGAATATTTTCTCAAGTAATTGAGTATTCTTTCATTATTTTTTCTTTGTTTTCTTCATCATATACATACCAGGATTTTTTTCCTTTTGAAAGTTTGTACAATGGAGGTAATGCTATATACAAATAACCTAGCTCTATTATTTTTTTTAAATATCTGAAAAAGAATGTTAAAAGAAGTGTTCTAATATGTGCCCCATCAACATCCGCATCCGTCATTATAATAATTCTATGATATCTTAACTTTGATATATCGAATGTTTCTCAAATAGAAGTTCATAGAGCTATAATCATATTTTTAATTTCTTGATTCGCGAAAATCTTATCAATTCTAGCTTGTTCTGTATTTAATATTTTACCTTTTAATGGTAAAATTGCTTGGGTTTTTCTATCCCTACCTTGTTTAGCAGAACCTCATGCAGAATCTCCCTCGACTATATATAATTCTGATACATATGGGTCTTTTGAAGAACAGTCTGATAATTTACCTGGAAGAGTCATTCATTCTAATGCTCATTTTCTTATTACTGTATCTCTTGCAGCTCTTGCAGCTAATCTAGCTTTGGCAGCTAAGAAAACTTTTTCAATTATTTTTCTTGCAGTTACTGGATCTTCTTCTAAAAATTCCATAAATCATGTAGCCATAACTGAATCAGTAGCTCATTTTGCTTCTGCAGACCCTAGCTTACCTTTTGTTTGTCATTCAAATTGTGGATCTTCTAATTTTACTGAAATTACACAAGTTAAACCTTCTACTACATCATCATTAGTAAGATTTTGATCCTTTTCTTTTAATATTCATTTACTCCTTGCATATTTATTAATAGTTCTAGTAAGAGCCATTCTAAATCAAATCAAATGTGCTCATCATTCTGGAGTATGTATATTATTTACAAATGCTATTATATTATTTGAAAACTCTCTATTATATTGCATAGAAACTTCAACTAATACATTTTTAGCTTCTTTTTCTACATAAAATATATCTCAAATTGTATCTTCATTTTTATTTAAGAATGTAACATATGATTTTACACCTCATTCAAAATAATATTTATATCTTTCTCATGATCTTTCATCATTTAAGAAAAGAGTAATACCCTTTGTAAGATATGCTTGTTGTCTTAATCTGTTTTTAATAGTTTTATAATCAAATTTTGTAGAAATTTTAAAAATTGATTCATCAGGATAAAATTTAATAATAGTTCCTGTATGATCTGATTTTCCAACAACCTCTACATCTCAATCTGTTTTTCATAAAGAAAAAGCTTGATAATATATTTTACCATCTCTATGAACCCGTGCTTCCATTTTTGATGAAAGTGCATTTACTACAGAAGCTCATACTCCATGTAATCAACCTGAAACTTTATATCAACCTCAACCAAATTTTCAACCAGCATGTAGTACCGTTAAAATAGTTTCAAGAGTAGATTTACCAGTTTTTTTATGTTTTTCAACAGGAATTCATCTACCATTATCTTCTACCATACAAGCTCCATCTTCACATAAAGTAATTGTAATTGTATCACAATGACCTGCCATAGCTTCATCTATAGAATTATCAACTATTTCCCAAACAAGATGATGTAAACCTCTTTCATCAGTAGATCCAATATACATTCATGGTCTTTTTCTAACAGGCTCTAATCCCTCTAATACCTGTATACTATCAGCTCAATAACTTTCAGTAACTTTTGCCATATTTAATACTTAAAATATATAAATTAATATATTAACTATAATAAACTATAAACTAAAATCAAGTTTTCCCTATTTCCAGGCGTTACTTTTTTTTAAGCCTCTTAAATCGCAAATTTTTATACAAAAAACACTATTTTCCAAAAATAGTGTTTTTATTAATTTTTTATTTAGACGTAATTTTAATAAAAGTTGCTTATAAGTTAAATTTTTATGTTTTTTTAAATATTTCCCTTCCCAGCAGCCTCTAATTTTGCTTGTTGATCAGCAACGGCACAAGCGTCTATTATTGGTCATAATTTTCACATCATGATTTGTGGTATACCTGAAAAGTTTTGTCAGATTCTATGGTCTGTTACTCTGTCTTGTGGAAAATTATATGTTCTGATTTTTTCTGATCTATCTCATGAACCTACTTGAGAAAGTCTTGCTTCTCATAATTCTTTCGCTCTTTTTTCTTCAGCTAATAAATGTAATTTTGCTCTCATAATATTAAATGCTTTATCTCTATTTTTATGTTGAGATCTACCATCAGCACAAAACACAATTATTCAAGTAGGTAAATGTTTTAAATGTACTGCTGAATCTGATTTATTTGCATGTTGCCCCCCTGGTCATCATGATCTACAAAATTTCATTTCTATTTCATCCATATTTATTTCTACATCAAGTTCATCTACTTCTGGCATTATTGCAACAGTAATAGCACTTGTATGGACTCTTCATTTATTTTCTGTTTCTGGAATTCTTTGAACTCTATGCACTCCTGATTCATACTTAAATTTAGAATAAGCTCATTCTCATTTAACCTCAAAAATTATTTCTTTTACTCCTCCGGCTTCTGATTCAGTTTTTTCAGAAATCTCCGTTTTAAATCATTCTGCTTCTGCAAACATTATGTATGATCTTGATAGTTCTCCAGCAAAAAGTGCTGCTTCATCTCAACCAGTACCAGCCCTAACCTCAACCATAATATTTTTATCATCATTAGGATCTTTTGGTAATAGTTCCATTTTTAATTTTTCTTCCATTTCAGGATTCTTTCTTTCAATCTCTTTTATTTCTTCCTTTAACATTTCTCTCATTTCCTCATCTTTTTCTCCAGACAACATTTCCTTATTTTCAATTAAAGCCTCATTTACTTTTTTGTATTCTTTATAAAGATTTACAGCTGATTCAATAGTTTTTTTTCTACTAGCTACTTGTCTTACCTTTTTTTGATCTTTAAAAATATCTGGATCACCTAATTTATTTTCTAATTCCTCATATTCAGCTACTAAATTATCTAAATTATATTTCATATATATTTTTTATGATTCTAAATTTTTCATATATTAGTTAAAAATGGTGAAATAGCAAGAAGTAAAAAAGAAGACTTACAGCCTTCTTTCTTACAATTTATACTTTAATTTATCTAATGCAATCTCTCTTCAAGCTACTACTACTTTTGGATTAACAGCTTCAGATTCTTCCTCTCATTCAGCAGCTTCAAAGAAAAATGAATTATCCATTCATGTTTCTTCTAGAATCTTTTTAAGCTCTGGTTCTATTATTCTCATTACTCACAATTTATCTAAAACATCGTAAACTCTTAGTACAGCTTCTTTGTTTTCAAAATCAGTCATTCTAATAATTTGTTCTAACCTAATTCATGAAGCTTCAAATTTGAAATCTCAAAGATATTTTACATCTACAGCTTTAGGATTAATATTTGCCCTTAAATCATATATTTTTATTTCTTTTTCTTTATCTTTATCTTGTTCTACAACTATATTTTTAGAATAATTATCAATTAAATAATCAATTAATTCAGGTACTCATTCTCAAGTCACAGCTGATATAACAAATATTGTTTTATTGAATTTCTTTTTAAACTCAGAAACAATAAAATCTTTCATTTCTTTATCTAATAAATCTGCTTTTGAAAAAACTATAATCTCTTCTTTATTTGCAAGATCAGGTGAAAATGCTTCAAGCTCTTTTCTAATATCAGTATAATCAGTAAATACCTGATCCATTCTATACATATCAAGTAAATGTAATAATACTCCTGTTCTTTCTATATGTTTTAAAAATTCAATTCAAAGTCATTTTCATTCAGAAGCTCATGGAATTAATCCAGGCACATCTTCTAATACAAGTGATTTTCATTTATGATCTAATACTCAAAGATTTGGTGTAAGAGTAGTAAAAGGATAATCCCCTATTTTTGGTTTAACATTTGTAATATTTCAAATAAGAGTAGATTTTCATGCTGAAGGTACTCATATTATTCAAATATCTGCTACAAGTTTCAATTCAAGATGAAGATCATTTTCTTCTGATACATCTCATAATTCTGCAAAAGCAGGAGCCTGTCTAGTTGAAGAACAAAAATGGGAATTTCAAAAACCTCCTTTTCATCATTTAGCAACTAATAATTTTACTTTATTTTCTGATAAATCAGCAATCAATTCTCAAGTATTAGTATCACGAACTATAGTTCAAACTGGCACTTTTAAAATTAAGTCAGGAGCATTTGCTCAATGACAATCTTGTCTTCAACCTCATTCTCAACTTACAGCACTTAGTACTTTTTTGTGCCTATATTCTGATAGAGTATTTAAATTTTCATCTGTTAAAAGATATACACTTCACCCATTCCCAGCATTACCTCCCCGAGGCCCTCATTTAGGTATATATTTTTCTCTTCTCCATGAAACAAGACCATCTCATCATCTTCAAGAAATTACCTTTATTTTAACTTCATCTATAAACATCTATATTTTTATGATTTAATAAATTTTCTTGAATTGTAGCAATTTTTTTAAATTTGTACAGTTTATTAATAATTTTCCAATATTAAACTTGTTAATATTCAAAGTACTTTTACAGATAATATTTTAAAGATGGGTTGACTTATTATTAATTACACTTATTATATATATAATTATTAAGTTACTAAATAAATATGTTAACCCAAGATATTAATTGAAAAACAGAAAAATCTTTAGAAGAAATCTATACAAAAAAAGCTTTAGGGCTTTTTAATAGAGAGGCAGATAAAAAATTAAATCCTTTAATTATTGAAAGCATTCAAAGAATTTCTTCAAGTGTTGAGTGTGCTTTGAGAATTTCCCTACCTCCTGAACAAGAGAAAGATAAATTTGTAGATATAATTGATTTTATTGATTCAAGATTATTAAATAATCAATTATTTGCTGAGCTTTTAGATGAATTTATAGAAAAAAAATCATCAAGTAGCATAAAAATCATAACTCAAACTGAAACAAATTCAGAAATTTTTAAGACTAAAGAATTGACTGATAAAAACATAGATGAAATAGTAGATCAACTTGACAAACACTCTATCATTATTATGGAATATATTCTAATAATAGAAGAACATAAACAAACAATAGAATGAATGATTGAGGCCTTAAATTCAAAAACTTTAAATGCTGCTAAAAGAATAAAAATTGAAATAAAAAAAGAATTTGAAAGCAACCTACTTAATAATAAATAATTCAATAAATTTAATAAATGAAATATTAAAAATTATTGAAGCTAAAAAGGCTTTATTTACGAAAAACCCTAAGCTTAGAGACAATATATATACAAAAAATGAAGATTTTTTAGCCTATTCTGATATAAATAAAATAACTTCTCTTATCACGTGATTAAAGCAATTAATTTCTGTTTTTGAAGAAGATATATCAAAAGAAGAAGATAATGAATTATTACAAGAAGTAATAAAAAATAAAGAAAATCTAGATAGTGATATAGATGATGGACTTGAAACCTTATATATAGAAGAACTATTATCAATGTATAATGGTCTTGATAAAAACCGTGTCACATCAACTATAAGACATTTATATGGTCGGGTTGATGGTATAATTGGCAGCGATATGACTATTGGAGAAAAGAAAAAAGCATTTAAAAACCCTTTAACTGCTCTTGATCCATCTTATTTAGAAAACAATCAAGAAGCTATAAGTTTGTTGAAAATACTTGTTGAAATAAAAATTGAAAAAGCCTTTAAAGCTAAAGATAAATTTAGTATGGTCTTTACTATACCTAAAAAATATCAAGAACAAACATATAAACAGTTAAAAAAAATAGTAGAACAATTTGTTGAAAATAATGGTAATAAAAAATATATAAAGAAAAAATGTGAAGATTTTATTGAAAAACTTGATTGAGTAATACCTAATCTACTTCGTTCAATAGAAGAAAAACAGAATATTGCAAAATTTAAGTTTGATTATATTATACCTATATTATTAGAGTTAAAAATACCTAGAATATTTTACAATGATTTTATGGTAATTGTAGATATTTATCATAAAGAAAAAAGAGAAAGTTTAATAGAGCTTGCTAGAAGAGAAATACACCATATAAATAAATTAAATATTTCTTATTTAATTCTCAAAGAGACTGTCGCAAATTATCCTCCTTTTGTTTTAGATGAATGTGAAAAGTGTATAATATCAATTCAAAATAACCTTCCTTGAAAAATCGCAATAGATATAGCTATAGAAAAAGAAGAACAAAGAGCGGCAAGAGATGATTTAGATAAAAATAATCTTACTGACGTAATAAAAAGAATTCATGGGTTTAGTTTAACAAGAGATCAAAGAATAAAACCAGCAAATCCAATATTAGAAAAATTAGAAATTAATATAGAAAAACAAAATCAATGAATTTCAACAAGACAACCTAGTGTTTTACAAAAAAACAAAACTAATAATATAACTCTAGAACAAGAACTTTTAGAAAAAACAACTAATCATTTTCTTCAACAATATCCAAACATTCCAGAACTAATAAAAGTTAAACTTAAACTATTTGTAGATAGCTATTATCTTTATATAAAAAGTATTATGACAGAAAACCAACTTATTGTAAATAAGATTTTCTCTGATATTAGAAGAAAAACATAATCTAAACTTACAACACTAAAATATTTAAAAAGAGAGATTTTAAATTAAAATCTCTCTTTTTTTTGTATTTAAATGGTGTCAATGGGTGGATTTGAACCACCGACCGCAGGGATATGAATCCTGTGCTCTACCCCTGAGCTACACTGACATTTTTTATTATCTGCTTGAAATTTATATTTAAAAAGAACTTAAAGTCAAATTTTAATGTATTTTTTTTTGACTTATTTTAATAAATAAATAGAATTCGGCTGCTCTATAATAAGTAAAGAGTATATTTATATCCTTCCAGGTATTTATCTGGATAATAACCCATAGGAATAACATGGCAAACTATGAATTAATGGTTATAGTTAACCCAACAGTATCTGAAGATGAAAGAAATGCTTCAATTGGTGAATTGAAAGAATTATTTAAAACTAATTCTGTTAAAATTGAAAAAGAAGATGTTTGGGGAGACAAGAAAATGGCTTACCAAATAAATAAATCTGATAGAGGTTTCTATATTTTATTTGATTTAGATATGGAAGGTAAACTAATTAAAGATTTATCAAAAACTATAAACCTAAATAAAAACATATGGAGATATATGTTTGTTAAAAAAGAAGCGTAATTAAATTTAGTCTTCTACAATATTTATATATATAATTCTTGAGCAAAAAATGAGAACAGTTAATAAAGTTACTCTAATTGGAAATATTACAAAAGATCCTGCTATTAAAACTACTGAAAATAATAAAAAAATTGCATTATTTACAATTGCAACTAATAGATATTATAAAACAGCTGATGGTGAACAAAAATCAGAATCAGAATTTACAAATTGTGTTTCATGGGGTGGTCTAGCTGAAAAATGTGAACAATTCCTAACAAAAGGTAAACTTGTTTATGCTGAAGGAAGATTAAAAACAAGAATTATTGATAAAGATGACTGAACAAAGTTATACAAAACAGAAGTTGTTGTATCAAATATAATTTTCTTAAATAAAAGATCTGATTTTGAAACAACTGAAGTAGTATCATCTAATCATGATGACGATAAATTCTAATTATAGAATATAAATTATCAAGTTAAAAAACTTGGTTATATCCAAAATTTATTATTACTAACATAAAATATTATGTCAAAAAAAACATGTCCTTTAGATGGACAAAACATCGATTATAAAAATATTGAATTACTAAAAAAATACATAACTAAATTTGGTAAGATTACTCCTAGATATTACTCAGGAGTATCACTAAAAAATCAAAAAAAATTAGCTAATGCAATTAAAAAAGCAAGAATAGTTGCTTTACTACCATTCGTTAAGAAATTTGATCCAAATTATGAAGGATAATTACAATAAAATCTAAAAAAAACCTCTAACTAAATTAGTTAGAGGTTTTTTTGTTAATAAAACAGCTAATTTATTCTAAGGACGAACAACAAATCTAGCAGATGAGTAACCCTGATGAGTCCCTGTAGTATCATAACGCTGATCTTCACAGTCATTACTACCTACAACACGAGCATAATTACCCCGACGAATACCAGTGGGAAAACCAATAGCTGAAAGCCATATCCGTTCACCATATGCGCTATCACTTGAATCTGTTAATAATCCATTATCACATGCCATTTGGTATTCTCATCTAGATGTTGTTGTTAAAAGATCTCCATCATCATCCGTTGCACTCGCATATCAATCAGTGATATGACTCATTGCACTTGGTAAGTGTGATCAACTCTTTTGTGTCCATGCTGTTAAATATTTTTGTCTATCCTGAAATGTTACATCTGATAGAAATGCTGTATCAGTATTTTCTTCATTATCAGTTGTATATTGAGCATATGTTATATCACTTATAGTATCTTCTTTATGAGTATAAGTCATTGTTGTTCATAAATCTTTTACTCAATCTATACAATCAGCTATATACAATGCCGGTATAGCATGCGGATTAGTTATACCAATAGTAGGTACTAACACTCATGTTATCCAATCTATACTTCTAGCTTCTACATATGTATTTCACGCTGTTGCTAGCCACTTCATTCTTCATACAATTGTATCTTCTGTATCAAAATCAAAACTCGCAGTTCATAATGCTCTACAGCTATATGGTGATTCTGAATCTAAAATTCTGGTTTGTCAGTATTGTGGATTTGGATTTCACGAATCATCTATACTTGATGCATTCCATCAGTTACGATAATCTAAAGCTTCATCTCACCATCCATTCCATGATATTCAACCTGCTCAGTCATTTTGGTCAAGTCAGTTTGTTTGCCAATCTCCAAATCTAGGACTTATACAAAATCAACCTCATTGTGTTGTTCATATATATACATCAAAATTTGAATAAACCCGCATCCAATTTGCGGATTCACATGTTGTTTGATCTATTAATGGTCATGATGGAGTATCTTCTGTTGATATACTTACAACTAGTGTGCTTCCACCTAAAATTACTGTATCTACTAATGCAGCTAAATCTTCTGTTGTAGTTTTACTTAATATATATGCATATATATCATCTGTAGCTAATATTGAACTCGTATATGCTGCTTGAATTGCTTGCATTACTGACGCTTTTTCTGCATCTGTTGAATCTTGTGTTAAATTATTTAAAGCTCATGTTAATATTAATCATGTTAATGATCAGGTATTTGATATTATATTTCAATGATCTGGTATATTTGTTCATAGGTGAGTTACCATTGACTGTATATTATTTGAATCTAGTATTGATATTGTTGATTCCTCTACTTCTGTATTTATTATACTTGGTAGTGGGACTATATAAGTTGGTGTTTTTATAAATAATCAGTTATAATTTCATGTTATTCTTGGAATTACAGTTATTCATGCTGCTTTTGTTTGTGATATTGTATTTAATGCAATATCATCAGTTTCTAATAATGATAATATTTCTAGTTCATTTTTATTTGATGAAACTGAATATATATATTTCCTTTCTGTTAATGGATCTGTTGGTACTTCACTCATATTTCTTGATACATTTTGTATTACATTATCTCAACAATATCATTGATAGAATAAATCCTCTCATGAATATGTGAATGTTCCATAATCATCTGGTAATGGGTATTTTCACGCATTTAAATGAAATAGTTCTAATGATGTTTTCATATTTGATACATCACTTATTCTAACAGAGTCCCTTGAAGATGCACTATATCATTGTAATGATATGAAAGCTATTGTTCATAGAATTGCTAAGATTGTGATTACCACTATTAGTTCTACTAATGTAAAAGCTTGTTTACTTTTATTCATAATTATTAATTGTTATATTAAATAAATAATAATTTTATTATATTAAAAAATTATTAATATGAAAATATTAATTGGATAAATTTGTTGACTTTTAAAGCAAATACAATATAAACTTAACTAAAACTTTACATTTACTCTTTTCTTTATATACTCACCGCGTATTTTTAAGTTCAGTTATAAACAACTGGACTTAATTTGTCATTTTTAATCTTAAAAGAATTTAGTATGTCATTTAGAAATATTGCAATTATTGCCCATGTAGATCATGGTAAAACAACATTAGTAGATGAGCTTTTGAAAGCTGATGATAATTTTGATACTAGAGTTGGTATTGAAGTTTGTGTAATGGACTCGAATGCTCAAGAAAAAGAAAGAGGTATCACTATTTATTCAAAAAATACAGGTATTACTTATAAAGGTAATAAAATCAATATAGTTGATACTCCTGGGCATGCTGATTTTGGTTCAGAAGTAGAAAGAGTACTTAGAACTGTAGATTCAGTTTGTTTGGTAGTTGATGCTTATGAAGGTCCTATGCCTCAAACTAAATTTGTACTTAAAAAATCTTTAGAATTAGGGTTACATCCAGTTATTGTTATAAACAAAATGGATAAACCCACTGCTAGAGCTGATCGGGTTGTAGATCAATTATTTGACCTATTCGTTCAATTAGGAGCTAGTGATGATCAATTAAATCACTTAAATGAACCAATTTATACTATTGCTAGAGAAGGATTAGCATGGACTGATGAAAAACCAGAACAAAAAGATATAACTCCTCTTTTAGACTTTATAATGGAAAAAGTTGAACACGCTCCAAATGATGCATCTGCTCCTCTAAAAATGCAAATTGCTAATCTTGGTTATGATAATTTTTTGGGTAGACTTGGTGTAGGTAGAGTGTATGAAGGTAGTGTTAAAATAGGGCAAGATGTAATTATTACTTCAAATGAATGAATACAAAGAAAGGGTAAGATTACAGAAATTCTTACTAATGAATGATTAGAAAAAGTAAAAACTAAAGAAGCTTTAGCTGGTGATATTATTACAATAGCAGGTATTCCTGATATATATGTAGGTGAAACTATTGCCGCTAATGAAAAAGTTGAACCAATGCCACCAATTACTGTTGATGAACCTACCCTTAAAATGGAATTTTTAGTAAATAATTCTCCATTTGCTGGTCGTGAAGGTAAATTTGTTACTTCTAGACAAATCAGAGATAGATTAGAAAAAGAACTTGAAACAAATGTATGATTAAAAGTAGATTTTAATAGTGGTGACAATTATGAAGTTGCTGGTAGATGAGAACTTCATCTTTCTGTACTTATTGAAACAATGAGAAGAGAAGGTTTTGAATTACAAGTTGGTGCTCCAGTTGTAATTATGCATGAAAAAAATGGTAAAAAAATGGAACCTATTGAAAATGTTAATATTTCTGTTCCTGTTTGAAATGAATGAACTGTTATTGCTGAACTAGGTAAAAGAAAAGGTATGATGACTAATATGATTGAAGATAATGGAATTGTTAACTTAGAATTTTCTGTTCCTACTAGAGGATTATTAGGTTTCAAATCTCTATTTACTACAATGACTAAAGGTGAAGGTTTACTTTCTAGTTCTTTTGATAAATTTGAAGAATATAAAGGTCATATTGAAAAAAGATCTGTTGGTTCTATGATTTCTATGGAAAATGGTAAAACTATGGCTTATTCTTTGTTTAAATTACAAGACAGAGGTACTATTTTTGTTAAACCTGCTACTGAAATATATGAAGGAATGATTCTATGAGAATCTAACAAAGATCAAGACTTAACAATAAATGCTACTAAAAATAAAAAACTTACAAATGTAAGAGCATCTGGTACAGATGAAGCACTTAAACTTACTCCACCAAAAATCATGTCTCTAGAAGAAGCTATTGACTATATCTCAAATGATGAATATGTAGAAATAACTCCTGAAACTATTAGATTAAGAAAAAAATTCTTAACTGAAGGTGAGAGAAAGAGGAATAAAAAAGGTTAAAGATTTTCATTTCTTACTATATTAAAATGAAAAAGCATATAAAAAGCATAAAAAGCATAAACTTTAAATTTGTTAATTTAAAATTTTTGCTTTTTTCTGTTTCTATAAGAAGAAACTTTATTCCCCTGTTATCAATATTCTTTTTGACTTTACCAAATACAACGGCAAACCAAATATGAATTTTTACATGAATTTGATTTATTGCAACTTTATTATTTGAAGTACCTAGTTGATATGTTTCTGATGTTATTTGACATAAAAAAACTTTAGTAATATCAAAAATATCTCAAGTTTTTTCAATGATTTGTTATATATTATGATACTTTTTAGTTTCTCCTTTTAATTTTTATATATTTATACTTGC
>JASFZI010000057.1:0-3631 GCA_045107135.1 Candidatus Altimarinota bacterium | reverse complement strand
AATTATGATTAAATATTGTAGAATGAAAGAAATATATAAAGTATAGAATTTCATATGAGCTTGATTGAGTACATTTTGATTTTGATAAATATGAATGAATTTGACAACTTTTAGAGATTGAGGCTAATAGTGAAGAAATAGTACAAAAATGGAAGAAAAAATTATGATTAGAAAATCATAAAACAGTAAAATATTGATATAGAAGATTAAAAGAAGAGCAAGAAAAGAAAGAAAAATAATAATTAAAAATAAAATATATTATGTAATTTAAAAGTATAGTTTTTGGTACTTTTTTTTATTACTTTTTAGAAATTAATACAGAATTAATATGTCATGTGTATACTACTAAGAATATGATTTAAAAAAAAATATGAAAATAGCAATTGTTGAAGATGATATTAATTTAGCTATTAGTATATGAAAAAAAATAAAAAAAAGTTGATATGAAATTGTTATAGTAAATACTTTTGAAAACTTTAAAAAATATATTTTAGATAATGCTGATTTATTTATTATAGATTTAGATTTATGAAAATCTAACTGATTCAAAATAATAAAATGGTTAAGAAATAATAAAAATTCATATAGTCCTATTATTGCTATATCACAACATAATGATATTGAGATGAAATTAAAATGATTTACTATATGAATAGATGATTTTGTTAATAAAAATATTGATTTTCGTGAATTGCTAGCTAGAATTGCAGCATTGTTTAGAAGATGAACTAAAATAAAAGGATCTTTAGTATTATATAAAAACTATATTTTTGACTTTGAATTAAAAGAAACTTATAAAAAATGAAAAAGGATATTGTTGACTAGAAAAGAACAACAAATAGTAGAATATTTTTTATTAAATAAAGAGAGAGTTGTAAAAAAAGATGAATTAATAAAATCAGTTTGGGGTAATTTAGATTTATTAGATGTTACTCATAATACAATTAATGTTACAATTTATAAAATAAGAAAAAAGCTTTGACAAGAATTTAAACTAGAAACACTTATATGAATTTGATATATTTTGAATTAAAAAATT
This sequence comes from Candidatus Altimarinota bacterium, assembly GCA_045107135.1. Taxonomy (GTDB): domain Bacteria; phylum Patescibacteriota; class Gracilibacteria; order BD1-5; family UBA6164; genus UBA6164. The sequence goes on along the minus strand of JASFZI010000057.1, from coordinate 2,592 downwards.
TAAAAATATATTATTTTTTTGAGATAATATCTGGTTTAAATTTTATTAATTTTATTAAATATGATATAATATATTTATATATTGTTTAATAAAAAAATATGCTTGAGAAAGAAATAAAAATTTTAGATGTAGATGTAAAAAAAATTCAAGAAAAATTAGAAAAATTATGAGCAGAAAAAACTTTTGAAGGATTTATACATGATGTGTATTATGATTTTCATGATGAAGAAAAAAATCATTTAAAAATGGAAAAAAATAAAAGACTTTTTAGGGTAAGACAAAAATGAGATATACATATGTATACTATTAAAAGAAAAAGAAATAAAAAGAAGGATTGAGGAGAGACAGGAGTAAAAATTGCTGATGAATGAGAAAGAGAAATTACAGATGTAGAGAGTTTTAAAAAAGTTTTAGAAAAATATTGAATGAAGGAAACTAGAGAAAAGAAAAAACATAGAATAAGTTATTCTCTAGGAAAAATAGAATTTGATATTGATGATTATTACTTAGGAGATGATAAAAATGAAATTCCACCACTTCTTGAAATAGAAGCTTCTACTTCAGAAGAATTAAATGAATGGGTTAAAGTACTTTGATTAACAAAACACCAAATAGAAAAATGGTGATCAAGAAAATTGTTTAATCATTATGGAATAGAGTATAGTTGGTTATAGAAAATCAAAAAAAATAAATTAGTTATATTAACTAATTTATTTTTTATTTTTCTGTAATTTTTTTATTTTAGACTTGATTGTTTTATTCTTTTTTAATCAAGTAGCGGTTCTTTTTCTATTTTTTATTGTATCAAGTCTAATCTCTTTTATTTGTTTCATTGTAGCTGTGAAAGTATCATATTTTTTAGCAAGACCAGAGTATACTACTCATAGAGAATATTTACTACAAGATTTAGCTTTTTTAATATTATGCTTTTTCATAATTCTAACACTTAGACAATCTTTATTTAGAGATTTACTTTCAACTATTATTAAATTTTTTAAATTTACTTCTGTTGATTTATTGTCTCTCAAATCATTAGCTCTAACATCAAAATCAATTGTAAGTCTTTCTGAACCATCTTTGCTAACTAAAGTAATTCTTCTATATTTTGTTTTAATAGATGGTGAAATTTTTGGAGTTTTTGTATTTTCATACATACTTTGCCAAACTCATTCAAAAAATCTTGTTTTACCTCTTGTCATAAACCCATGTTCTTCAGAAGGGAATTCATATCTGTATTTACTAGTAATTCATTTTATTTTTTGTTTGTATTCAAAAAATGCTAGATTTGAATCTATATAATATCTTGTTCTAACCTTTGTTCTAGACTTCTTTTTATCTTGATGTTGATTATAAAATAGATAGTCAGGAGTATCCATATAAATATTATCATATGAAAATATTTTTTTACCATTTATTTCAAGTACATAAAAATCCTCCATTAATTCATCTAAAACTTTTGAGAATTGTTTGTAATTTAGTAAAAATTTCTTATCCATTCTTTTTAAATAGCTAGCCGTTGCATTCAATTCGGTTAAACTAATTGTTCAGAAATCTTGTAATTTAGAAGTATAGGTTGTTCACATTTTTAGGTAGTTGTTAAATTTAATTTTTGTTTATATATTTATTTTATCATATCTATCTTTTGTAGTCAAAAAAATAGTTAGTTTTTTTTATGATAATTTCATGATTATTAAATATGTAATCGATGCAATTATTCATGAAGCTGGAAGTGTGATTAGCCATGCTAGTATAATATTTTTAATCATAGATTTTTTAATATAATGTTTGTCTTTTCATTTTTGTCTTTTTATAGCTTCTCTTATTAATCAAATTCAGAATATTCAACCTAAGGCAATATGAGTAGAACTAACCGGTAAACCCAATCCAGAAGCTATAATAACTGTAATTGCAGCAGCTAACGCTACACAGTATGCTCTAATTTGATTTAGTTTTGTTATTTCACTTCAAACAGTTTGTATTAACCTAGCACCAAAAACAGCTAATCATAATACTAATCAAATAGCTCATGTAACCATAATCCACGTTTCAATTCATACTGATCATCATGAAAATACATGATTTTTTAATGCATCATTAACGGCAGCTAGGGGTCATATAGCATTTGCTACATCATTTGCTCAATGGGCAAATGATAACAACGCTACTGCAAATATAAGAGGGATGTTAAATAATTTATTTATGAATTTTTTTCAATTCTTAAAAATAGCAGATTGTTTTTTATAATATATTCTTAGGGATATAAATGTTAGAAGAGCTAATACATATCATATAAATATAGCTATTTCAGTTTCTAAAAGAAAAGCTAAATTTGATCAATTTAATATTTGTTTAAATCATTTAAGTAGTAGGTATGTAGAAAAAGCCCAAACCATTATTCAAATATAAATAGGAACCCATACTTTAGCAGCTTCTCATCTTTCATCTTGTTTTAAAATATTTTTTCTAATTGATAATAATAACATAACAGCTATTATTCATCACATTACTGGTGAAATAACCCAACTGGCAGCTATTTTTCATATTTGATACCAATCTACTATACTATTATTTATTATTAATAATCAGATTGAA
>JASFZI010000056.1:0-13005 GCA_045107135.1 Candidatus Altimarinota bacterium | reverse complement strand
ATGCCCAGAACGCACTTCACTAATATTTTTAGGCATAAGCGCTTCAACTTTTACTATTAGATTTCCCTCTTTACCTGGTTCTTTTTTTCAAAATCATTTAACTCTAAACTTTTTTCATGGTTTTGTAGATGGTGGAATTTTAAGCTTAGCTGTATTTCAATAAACTCATTTTACTTCTATTTTACATCACAAAATTAAATCAAAAATTGGAATTTCATAAGTTTTTTCAAAATCAAGATTTACTGGTTTTTTAGCTTGAGTTTTTTGTCTTGTACTTTGTTGTCCTCAAAATCAACCTCACATTGATCATCCAAACAAGTCTTCCATATTAAATGTTGTTTCTCAACCTCTACTTGAAGTACCTCACATTCATCAAAAAATATCTTCAAAACCGCCGAATCATTGACTAGAGTATCATCCTCAAGCTCATCCCCCAAAAGGATTTCATCATGCAGAACCAAAAGTATCATATTGTTTTTTCTTTTTTGAATCTCATAAAATATCATAAGCTGTATTAATTTCTTTGATTTTTGATTCAGCAGCTTTATCCCCAGCATTTCTATCTGGATGATACTTCATAGCTTGTTTCCTATATGCTTTTTTTATCTCAGTATCACTAGCATTTTTCCCTACTCATAGAGTATCATAATAATTATTTGACATTTCCTTTTTTTAGACTATAAATATACTATATTAAATTTAATCACATTTACATATGAGAAAAATTATTACATATATTATAGCATTTATTATCTTTTTTTCAAGCCTATCTATTACATTTGCTGAAGAATGATATATTGAAAAATTATTAGATTTGAATTTTGGTGTAGAAGAATATAATCTTAACCTATCAAGTATTGATTACATTCATTTCAATAATCCGCAATATAACCATATTTATAATGAGCTTAAAACTATAGATTCAATTCTTAGAGAAGAATTCATGAAAAAATATAGAAGCTGAGAATATGAATATTATCAAACAAACTGAATCATAACAAACTATAACAACTTTGTTTATTATATAAATAGGTTTTTCTTCTATTTAAAAATAAAAGAAGGTAACTCTTTTATAGAACTTGATACAGCTATAATAAGAAATTATAGAAATATGAGAAGCTCATATACAAAAGTAAAAAATATCGTTAAATGATATTAGAAAAAAACTCCAATTAAATTGGAGTTTTTTTAATGTAATGTATATTTTCAATTCCTAATATCACTAGTAACTTTTTTGTCTTTAAAAGAAATTACTCTTTTATTCAAACTATTTACTATATTTTCATCATGGGTAGCCATAATAACAGTCTTTCAATCTGAATTAATATCATTAAATATATTCATTATCTCTTTAGCAGTTTCAGGATCTAAGTTTCAAGTAGGTTCATCTCAAATTATTATTTTAGGATCATGAACCAATGCTCTTGCTATTGCTACTCTTTGTTTTTCCCCTCAGCTAAGTTCAAATATAAACTTATCTTTCTTGATTAATAATCAGACTTTTTCTAAAGCCTCTGGAACTTTTTTTCTTATAATTTCATCACTATATCAACATACTTCCATAGCAAACGCTACGTTCTCATAAACTTTTTTAGATTCTAGTAATTTATAATCTTGGAAAATTACTCCGATTCATCTCCTATAATTCAATAAAGTTTCTTCTGTTAATCCTTTATATAAAGCTAAATGATTATCTAATATGATATCTCATATCATAGGTTTAAAATCTCATATAAGAGATCTAATTAAAGTTGTCTTTCAACTACCAGAATAACCAATAAAAAATACAAATTCTCATTTTTGTATTTCTAAATTAATATCTCTAAGTATTATTTTATTTCAAAAAGCTAAAGTTACATTATCAATTTTCATATATTTATTTGTTTGATATAATTTATAATCAGTTTAATTAATTTATTAATTTTTGCAAAGAAAAACAAAAAAACCTCTCATCTGAATTCTCTCCCCTTATCAGGGGAAAGAAACTACAAAATAGTATATGTAGCCCTTTTCTCCTGACAAGGAGAGAAGATTCAGATGAGAGGTCTAAATTCAAGTACAATTTCACTAAACTAATTTCTTTACATCACTATACATTTCATTTTCTATATTTTCCATGAATCTAATATATAATTTAGGTGTAATAATTTCTTTACTATATAAATCTTTTATTACTTTTTCCTCTAATTTAAGGAGTGATTTATTTACGAGTTTAGATTCTACAGCATTGATAGTGGCTTTATGAGAAGAAAATATTTTTATTCTCTTTTCATCTGCATTTTTATTAAAAGCAGAATATAAATATATTAATTCATCAAATATATTATTATTAAATCAAAAATTATTTTTAGATAATTCTCTTAATTCTTTAATAACTTTTCTTGTAATTATAACTCTTGCTCTATTTCTTATATATGCATCCAAATCAGTAGATTTTTTCTTATATAGAGAAACTACAAATCTTGAGAAAATATCATAATCATTTTCTTTATCAGAAATTTGTCTCAATTGAGAAAAATCATGTTCTACTCTCTCCATTTGTTTTTCTATCTTCCTAAGAATATATTTAAAATTATGCTCATCTATTTCATTATAGAAAAATAAATCCTTTAAATATTGTTTTTCTATTCATAATGCATGTAACGATATAGCTCTTCTTATTAAAGTTTTTGATTTATTAGGTTCTCCTGATAATAACACTTTCATTTCCTCAATTGCGTCTTTTAATTTCTTAGTATAATTAGTTTTTAGTTCATCATATTCTATTTGTGTCAAATATGCTTTTTTATATGAAGAATTTAATTTTTCAAGAATTTTTAAATTTGCAAGAATTTTTCATTCTTCATATTCAAATTCTTCTAATCTATGAAGTTTATCTACTTTAAGCTGTTTCATCATTAAAGGAGTTGTTGGAGCTTTAACAAAAAGAGTAAACATTATACTTCAGATTGTCAAAACAAGTAAAAATTCTTTTATAGAAAAATCATATGCCCATCATACCATTTCTTGAAATGCCATTAATTCTGTATATCCTAAATCCCCTACTCATGGAATCATTAGTATCATCATTAAAGCTAAAGCTCACCTAAGACTTCACCAAGATAATAATTTAATCCAAGTTTGAGGAATACGTTCTTCTATTTTGAAAAAATTAATAATTGAGATGGGAATATAAACTGAAATAACTCTAGCAATCATAACTGTCAGTATTCAAATTATAATTGGTAGTATAAATTGTGTTAATTCTATATCAATACTTGATAACATTAATCACATAAGAATAAATATTATTGAGTTTGAAATAAATGCAAAAAATTCCCAAAATTTTTGCATATGAGCCTCTACTCTTGGTGTTATTTTATATCTACCATAATTTCAAATTATAATTGATGCTATAACTGTAGCTATTACTCCTGAAATTGGAATAAAAGGAAAATGATGACTTATCAGCTCTGCTAGTATAAAGGTTATATGTGCAAGTAGCATAGTTAATACTATTTCTACTTCTTCATTATTTTTTATATATCATATTACCTTACTAAACAATATTCAAGTAAAAGATCAAAATAATATTCATCCAAATAACATTGATAAAAATTTCAAAGTTCCCTCTACATAAACAGCTCATGTCATCACTCATCATTCAAGTATTACTCAAAGTATAACCAAAAATATTGCAACTGCAGTACCATCATTAAAAAGACTTTCTCATTCAAATAACATAGTAAGTCTTCTAGGAGCTCAAAGTGATTTAAATATTGATAAAACAGCCACTGGATCAGTAGCAGATATTAATACTCAAAACATTAAACATACCAAAAATGGGATATTTAAACCAACATAAGGTAATGCAAAATAAAGAACACTTGCTACTATTCATCATGAAATTAATAATCAAAAAATGGATAATAATGCTATAGTTTTCCAATTACTTAGAAGTAATTTATAGTTTATATTATAAGCTGCCTCAAAAAGCAATATTGGTAAAAATACGAAAAACAATAAGTCAGGAGTCAATTTAAAATCATCAATAAATGAGAAAAAATCTATGTATGATATTGGAACTAATAATAGACCTGTAATTACTAATAATACAGTATATGGAAAGTTTATTTTTTTACTTAATATATATGTAAAAGAACATATAATAAGCAAAACCAAGAGAGACAAGGTTTGTGTCATAAAACTTACTTCCTCCATAGTGATTTTTAATAAAATAATAAAATTTGATTTAAAAGGACTAGATTAAAAATGTTAGTCTCTAAAAAAATATGATAAGTGTAAAAAAAATGTAAATATAAGCAAGTTTATTTATCCTCTTTTTCACGGTTCTCTTTTTCCTTAGTTTGTTTAGTTAACATTTCTTGATGTTTTTTTTGTTTTTCATCCTTTTTCTTTTGTTCAAATATGACCTTCTTTTTTTCCCATTGATCTTCTAACTTTTCAATATCATTTAAACTTTTACTGATTCTATCTTCTACTGATTTTCTAGATTTTGAGTATTTTTCACGAGATACAGATAAAATTTTTCTATATCTATTAGAAAATATTTCATCATTTTTCTTATTTGGAGCAATTGTACCAGCAGAAAAAACAGTAGAGGGCATACCATCAATTAACTGTTTTACATAAACATGATACTTACTTAAATTCATTAAATCATCTTCTGATATTTCTCAACTTAATACCTCTTTTAGTATAGTTGCATCATGATATCAGACTTGGAAAGAAATTATTGATCAAACATTACCAAATACAGCTCATCTAACTGATTCTTGCATTTGATCGATATATTGATTAGCCATTACTAAATTAAGCTTATATTTCCTAGCTTCTGACAAAATAGTAGCAAATGAATCTGTAGCAAAATTTTGAAATTCATCTACATATAAATAGAAATCCACTCTCTTCTCTTCTGGAATATCAGCTCTACTCATGGCATCCATTTGAAATTTTGTAATCATCATTGCTCATAAAAGTGCTGATGCATCTTCTCAAATTTTACCTTTAGAAAGATTCACTATAATAATTTTCTGGTTGTCCATTGCCCATCTAATAGAAAAACTATTTTTTGGTTGTCCTAATACATTTCTAAGAATAGTACTAGATAAAAATTGTCCTACTTTATTCAAAATTGGACCGGCTGCTTCAACTTTTTGGTTAGGTGCCATTTTTGCAAACTCCCCCGTCCAGAATTTTTTAACAACTGGATCAGTTATTTTATTAACAACTTTATTTCTAAATACATCACTTGTTAACATAAGAGGTATAGAAATAAGAGTAGAATTAGGATATTCAAGTAATGCAAGAATAGTATTTCTTAAAATATGTTCTAGTCTTGGTCCCCATGAATCTCAGAATATTTTTTTAAATATTCATACTAAACCAGATGCTACAAGTGGTCTATGTTCGGCATTTATATTATCAAGCATATTAAATGCAATCGGCCAATCTGTATCACTTGGATCAAAAATAATAGTTTGATTTGTTCTTGATTTTGGTATAAAACCTATAACAGCTTCTGCTAAATCCCCATGAGGATCAATAACAGCCACCCCTCTTCATTTCCTAATATCATCAATTATCATATTTTCTAGAAGTACAGATTTACCCATTCATGTCTTACCAAGAATATACATATGTCTTCTTCTATCATTTGGTCAAATTCAAAAACTAATATTAGTTCCCCTAAAATTAGTCTTTCACATAGGTGTTAAATCAGTTTCTGGTTTAATATCATCAGTTAAATCTGGATCAACTATTGGTAAATTTGAGGGTGGTTCAAAAGCACGAGCAGAAACCCAATTAATTTGTGGAGTTTTTACGTATGTGGTAGGTAAATGGACTAATCCTGATAATTCATTTGTAGTCAGTATCATATCTCATTCAACTGCTCTATTTTTAATTTTGTTAATATTATCATCTCATCTTAAAATATTATCTAGTTTAAAAGAATTAATTCAAAAATTTGAAAATATATGTAGAGTTGAATAAATTTCTTTAATAGCTCATTTTGCTTCTACATCATCTTCTCATGCATGAATCACATTTATAGAAGTTTTATATCATTCTAAACTAATCTTATTTTTCATAAATGTAGGAACTTTTATATTTTTCCCATCTATTTCTACTATTTCTTCAGCTGTTGCATTAATATTTAATTGTTCTTCATTTACTATTATATCATCTTCAATTTTTCTAGTAAATAATTTTATTAATTTAAATAATAAAATTATTGGAAAAAATATTATTTTAAAATAAACAAATTTTGGATTTAATAATATTTTTTTTATATAACTAGGATATTTTGATGAAAGAATTTTTATAATCCTAACTAATCATTTTTTCCATTTTTTACTATGAATAGGTGTGAAATTTATCTGAAACGTATTTAATGTATATTTTCATGTTCTACCTAGAGCAGATGTAATAGAAGAAAAAGGATCTACTGTATCCTTACTTGCTTCTTCTTGTAGTTCAGTAAAACTTTTAATCGAATATAAATAATGTTTATCCAAATTTATCCTTCATATGTAAATCTTATCATTTGGAATATTTTCTAAGTAATCTCATACTTCGATTATTTCTACATCATTATAATGTGCATAGATCTGATTAGATAAAAAGTTTGTATATTTATTTGGAGATATGATAAAAAATCTGATTCTATTTCAAATTTTAGTTATTTCAAATGAAAAAGTAGGTTGAGGTGTTGCTGTTCAGAAAAAATTTTTCTCACTAAAATCATCAAAAACCCTGTGTAGAACAATTAATATATGTTCAAAAACTCAAGGTCATTTCTCATTATTTTTATCAACAAGTATCTCTAATATTTTTTTATCTTCCATGTTATTTTTTATTTTTACTCTTGCAATAATATTATAGACATCAGCTATAGTTACACAGGAGTAGTTAATAAAATATATAAATTAATTATACTATAAATTATTGCATAAATCAAACTTATTAAAAAGATTTATTTCTTTAAAATCGATGAATAGACAAATTAGTTTTTAAAACACCTAACAGAGGACCCATTAGCACGGGAAAGGCTATAGTCCGGATTAATATCGCGAGAATAGAAGTACATGTTATACCCGCTAGTACTTCTAGGAGAGGAAGACCAATAGTACCCACCAGAACCCTGAAGACCCAGGCTAGCATCGCTCCTATTACGAATCCCTGCTAAAGGCATTTTTAAAGCATTTGACATACCTGTTCAATTACTTATCCATGATCATGCTGTATGTATTCATACCCATTCTGATTGAGTTGGTACATGATAATTTGTCGGACACGGTCATTGCATTAATCATGTATCAGTAGCTCATAATGGATTTAAGTATGTTGTAGTTGTATTATCAGCTTCAAATACTCACCAATAATTCGCACTTCAATCATCTGTTCAATCAACCCAATCTGTTGCTTCCCAATCATAAGATATTCAAGCATCTCAATTTGTCCAAGTTCCATCTTCATGACTTGCATTTCTTCCAAATTGAAAATAATATCAATATGAATCTGATGTAGTTCAAGGTATTATTGTTCATATATTACATGAAGCTATTGTATAAGCTCATATTATTATATCTGGGTCATTACATAATCATTGTTCTTGATATGTTAATACTTGAGTTTCACAATTTGTTCATATATATCATGATATACAGGCATATCAACACTCGTTGCTATCTTGTACATAGGCTTGATTTACACTTGTTGGATTTACTGTATATGTCTTATTTAAATCATCTGCTGGTTTTGTAGCATCATCACAACTATTTGAAGGAACTGTTGCTACTGTTGCAGTTTCATTTAATACTGTTGTATCAAAAACTGCCGCTAATATAGTATCATTATCTTCTAGAGTTAATATATAATCAATTATTCATTCACTATTTAAAGCTGGTTCCCCAACATATGCTGATTGTATTACTTCTATTACTACTGCTTTTTCTGCATCTGTTGAATCTTGTGTTAAATTATTTAAAGCTCATGTTAATACTAATCATGTTAAAGCTCAAGTATTTGATAATACATTTCAATTACTAGGTATATTTTCTCATAAATGAATTACCATTGATTGTATTTTTAATTGTGTTATTTCTGTTACTGTATTTTCATCTACTTCTGTATTTATTATACTTGGTAATGGTACTATATAACTTGTTGTTTTTATAAATAATCAGTTATAATTTCATGTTATTATTGGAATTACTGTTATTCAAGCTGCATTTGTTTGTGATATAGTATTTAATGCGATATTATCTGTTTCTAATAACGATAATATTTCTAATTCATTTTTATTTGATCAAATTGAATATATATATTTCCTATTTGTTAATGGATCAGTTGGGATTTCATTCATATTTCTTGATACATTTTGAATTACTTTATTTCAAAAATATCATTGATAAAATAACTTCTCTCATAAGTAAGTAACTGTTCCATAATCATCTGGTAATGGATATTTTCATGAGTTTAAGTGAAATAGTTCTAGTGATGTTTTCATATTTGATACATCATATATTCTTACACTATCTCTTGAAGTTGCACTATATCATTGTAGTGATATAAAAGCTATTGTTCATAAAATAGCTAGAATTGTAATTACTACTATTAATTCTACTAGGGTAAATGCTTTAGTCCCCTGGGTACCGGTTCCATGTACTTGATTTTCTGAATTTGGAACCGGTACCATATTTGAATGTTTTATCATAATGTTTAAATTAATATTAAAAGTATATTTAATTAACAAATTTTCTAGCCCATAATCAGTGAACACTGCAATTTACTCTTATTTCGAATTCATCTAAATTATCAAAATCAAATTCTGTAACAGCTTCTGTTTCAAGTTCTAAATAATTAACTTTTACCAAATCTCAATATTCATCATATAATCATACTGCTGCAATTCTATGTTCTAGTCACATAGGATGAATTTCATTTCAAACTGTTACTATTATTTTATCTTTTTTAATTTCTATTTCTGGATAATGGTCTATTTCTAAAGATAATAAATCATCTCAACTTATATAATTAATTTCTTCTTTTATTCATTGAAAAACATCATACTCCTTACATACTGGACATTTATCAATTTCAGCTCATATAGCTATTCCTTCCTCTTTATCTCATATAGCCTTATCAAAAACATAATTACAATTTGTGCATAAATATTTCATTAATTTTGAATTTTAAGATTTAAAGGTATTATTTATTTAATTATAATGAATAAAATAAAAAATGAAACAAGTTTTTTCAAGAAAATATCATAATAAATTTATTAAGTATTTTAAAATAAAAAATGCTCCTTCTAAAGTAGAAGAAAATTATTATAAAAAAACTATTAAGTACATCAAATTCATTAAATGGATTCCTTGATTAAAAATGGTCTGAATATGAAACAGTGTTTCTATGAATTCAGCAAAGAATAGTTCAGATATAGATTTATTTATAGTTACTAGTAATAATTCAATGTGGTTAGTAAGAATACTTATTACTCTTATTTTCCAAATAATGTGAATTAGAAAAACTAATAAGAAACATAGTGGTAGGTTTTGTCTAAGTTTTTTTTCTACTATAGATTGATTAGATTTTAATAATTTCAAAATTGAAAACGATATATATCTTTATTTTTGGATAATTTATTTTAAACCTATACTAGATTATAACAATACATATCAATTATTTTTAAACAAAAATGCTTCTTGGGTAGATTTTAGTAAATATAGTGATATATTAGAGGATAATAAAAAATATATTAAATATACTTGAAAATCTAAACTTAAAAATAATAAAATTATCTACATTTTAAATAATTTATTTAAAAAAATATTCCTACCAAAAACTCTAAAACATTATAAATCACTTTGAAAACCAATCTGAATTGTAATAAATAATAATATGCTTAAATTTCATAATAATGATATAAGAGAAAAAATTAAAAAAGATTTAGTTTAAATCTAAACTAAATCTTTTTTAATTTTCTAATATCAACCTTTCCTATCTTAGCATTTTCTATTTCTAATATTTTACAACTTAATGTATAATTTTTATTTTTTATATCAAAAGTAATTATTTGATCATTTTTTGGAAATCATCCTAGAATATGAGTAATTACATAACTTAAAGTTTCACCTCAAAATTCTCTTTCATCTAATCAAATATCACTTAATTTAAATTTAAATTTTCTTAAAATTTCTTCTATTAAAACATAACTTTTAACTACCAAATTATCTTTTGTTATTTCTATAATTTCTTCTGATTCTTTATCTGTTTCATCTCTTATTTCTCAGAAAACTTCCTCTATAATATCCTCCATAGTAATAAGTCATGAAACTCCACCATATTCATCAATAACAATAGCCATTATTTTATGAAATTTTTGAAATGTTTCAAGTAATCTTTCTATGGGTTGATTTAATGGAACCTTCATAACTTCCCTCAATTCAAGTTCAGAAATTTTCATATCAAATTTACATGAAGAAAATGCAGGCATTAAATCTCTTGCTGTAATAAAATGATTTATTTTATCTATTGTTTTTGTATAAACTGGTATTCTAGAATGAGTATGAGACAAGTAAAAGTCCATAGCTTCTTTAACTGTACTATCTATATTAATAGCTTCTATTTTTACTCTTGGTGTCATTATTTCTTCTACTATTGTTTCATCAAACTCTAGAATTGATTTAATTTTTTTATGCTCGCTATCATCTAATCATCCCATTTTTCTTCACATATCAATAAAACTTTCTATTTCTTCTTCTGTGACTTGTTCTACTTTAGCTTTTCATGAAAACACTTTTATTATTATTTCAATAAAAATAATAATAGGATGTAATACTATCATCAATATTTTATAAATTGGAGCAACTAACAATGAAATAGTTGCTGCATTTTTTGTTGCATAACTTTTAGGTATTATTTCTCAAAATAACAAAAGTAAAAATGTCACAATTCATGTAGCTATTCATATTACTGTAGATTGTGATAATTCTAATGATTCTCAGAAAGAAATTGCAATAGTAGTAGCCAATGCAGCAGTATATACATTAACAAGATTATTTCATATAAGTATAGTTATAAGTAATCTATCATTATTACTTTTAATTTTTTTTAATGACTTTGTTCAAAATTTGTTTCACTTCAAAAGTGAATCAATTTTATGTTGAGGTAAACTCATTAAAGCAAGTTCTGTACCTGAGAAGAAAGCTGAAAGCAAAAATAAAATAATAAATATTAAAACTAATATGGGATCCATGTATTTTTATTAAATAAATAAAAGATATCCTAAAATAATTTTAAGATATCTTAACGCGGCCTAGTTTAACTCTTTTTTTTACTTTGTAAAGATTACTTTTCATAAATAAGCTCCTCTTCTTTTGATATATATCTTCAACTTATATCTATTAATATTTCGTTTCATAAGTATCTCATAATATTCTCATCACTATCATCTATTGGTGTAATATATATACCAGTTCAAGTATCAGTTTCTCATAAAATTTTATATAATAATGATCATGTTGAAGTATTTTTTAAGAAAATAGCATAATCATTATTCATAAAATCAAATGAAAATTCATTTCAAGTTTTAGTGATTGATAATGATAAATCTCATGAATTTTCCTGTAAATATCAAATTCCTGCCCCCAATATTCACTTATATGTTCACATTAATTTCAACTCCTTAGTTTCATGAAATATATCTCTATCAAATTGAACAAGCTTAATTTCTGATGATTTATCAATATCAAAATGTAATATTCAAGAATCTACATCTCATATTTTTATATTTAGTGTATCATTATTATTTGAATTTTCATTTATTATTTTTAATGTTCTCGTAGTATTCCAAAAGGCTTTTTTAAATCAAAAATCATAAGATATATATCAAAATAATTCCTTCCTTCATAGTACATCATCATCCTGAAAAGAATCTAAATAATAAGTTCATGTTGAAGTATCTCATGTTGAAGTAACCATATAATTATCACTATCAAAATCATCATCATATCAATCTGGAGTACTCAAATTATATGAAGAAAAATCCATAAGTGTACTATCTGAATCTCAAAAAACCGTATTTCATATTCAAGCAGTTATTCAAATAATAAAACCATTATAATCAGCTTCAACTATATCAGTAAATCATGTATTGAAATATAATTTTAGAGAATTTGCAAGATAAGTCCCTTCACAATATATTGAACCACTATTAACTAAAGTACTTCAAATTGCTCAGGTATTTATAGCTCAACTCATTATAATACTAAATCATGATGGACATGAAATATTATCAATAAATCAACTTCCATTTGAATTCATATTCTTATTAATATTAATCATTATTCTTCAATCGCTATTTATATTTGAATGTAATTTTGAATCAACATCGAAATATTTAGATATATTAAATAAAAATGCATTATTATTTAATAATATAGTAGAAAATATGATTGAAAGAGTTACTAAAAATAATACATATATTAGTATCATTGCCTTTTTTGTTTTTTGTTTGTTCATAATTAAAAATTAATATTATATTTTCTTAAAGTACCTTTTGGTAAATTTTCCCATAGTTGTCACACTAGACTAATTTGAAAATTTAAATCTAAAATTAAAGTTAAATCATAAATATTTCAAGAATTATATTTAACAAAATACATATCTTGAGTTTTTAAGTTAGGAAATATTTGATCTTTTTGAAAAAAATAATTATAAACAACATTAACATCTGCTTCTATTTCTAACATTTCAGCAGAAGATATTTTTCTAAATCAAATTCATTTATTTTCATACACTACATTATCGACGTTTAATTTACTATCATATAATCTCACAGGTCAGAATAAAATACCATTTTTTCACAAAACATCTTCTATTAAAAATATATCACTTCAATCCACATTATCAATTAAAATTCATCCAGTGATATAAACATTACGATAATTATTCAACTTATTAGTAAAATCATAAAAAGAAGATAAAGATCGGAAGAGC
>JASFZI010000055.1:0-27683 GCA_045107135.1 Candidatus Altimarinota bacterium | reverse complement strand
CTGAAAGGATGATAGAACAGGTACATGAGTTAGATGACTTTTTGGAATGCAGGCTAAGTATAATTTGGATGATTGATTCCCTCTTCTAACAACAAAAAAAACTTTTTTAAGATGAATAGTTGTGGAGCTTATTTGGTTATTAAGATGAGAAACTAATATTAAATATTTAGTAGATAGGAATGTTAAAATATGGGATGAGTGGCCTTTTCAAAACTATATTGATTCAAATAATTTATGAGATAAATTTACAAAGTACACAGATATTTGGCAAGAAGAAAAAACTAGATTTATAGGAAAAATTAGAGAATTATCAGCTGATGATGATTTTGTAAAAAAATGGTGAGATTTAGGCCCTGTTTATGGTCACCAATGGAGGAATTTTAATTCTGAAAATGTTGATCAAATTAAAAATGCAATAGAGCAAATTAGAATTAATCCAACAAATAGAAGAATTATTGTATCTGCGTGGAACCCGGCTCAAATTGATAAAATGTTATTACCACCCTGTCATGCTTTTTTCCAATTTAATGTAGATACTACAAATAATAAATTGAATCTACAATTATATCAAAGAAGCGCAGATATGTTTTTAGGGGTACCCTTTAATATTGCATCCTACTCGACCCTTTTATTATTAATTGCAAAAATAACTTGATTAAAGCCAGGTACTTTTACTCATACTTTAGGAGATGCACATATTTATAATAATCATGTGGATCAAGTAGATTTACAATTATCAAGAGAACCCAAAAAATTACCAGAATTGAAAATCTTACGTAATATTGAAACACTTGAAGATTTAGAAAAATTAGAGTGGGATGACTTTGAATTAGTTTGATATGATCCTTATGATAGAATCCCTGCTCCTGTAGCTGTTTAACCTAAGTAATTATGAAATTTAGCCTTATACTAGCAGTTGATGAAAAAAACTGACTTTGAAAAAATAATAATTTAGCATGGAGAATACCTTCTGATATTAAATATTTTAAGGAAATCACAACTAAAACTGAGGATTTATGAAAAATGAATGCTGTTGTAATGTGAAGAAAAACTCGGGAATCAATTCCTCAAAAATTTAGACCATTAAATGATAGAATTAATTGTATATTAACAAGAAAAATTTTAAAGAGTGATATATGATCACCAATAGATGATTTTGTTTTGTATTTCAACTCACTTGAACATTGTCTGAGTGAACTTGAATCTAAGCAAAATACAGAAAGTATATTTATAATTTGATGAGCCAATTTGTATAATCAAGTATTAGATCATCCATTTCTTGATAAAATATATCTAACTAAAGTAAAATGAGATTTTGATTGTGACGTTTTCTTTGATTGAGTACCGGATGATTTTATAGTTGAATCATACACAGATTATGAATCAGAAAAAGGCATTGAATATAGTTTTTGGGTATATAAAAATAAAAACTCTTAAGCTAGCTTGACTTATGAGTTTTTATTTTTATAATTTCATTCAAACAAAAACAAAAACTATTTACTAAGGAGAGTATATGCATATATGTGTTCCAGTTGCAACCATTGACGAGATTGAAGAAGTTAAAAATATTAAAACTTTTTTTGAAGCTACGCCAGAACAAAAAAAATTGATTATTAAGATTATATCTGCTCAACTTTGTCTACCTATTGAGGAAATGGATATGGATATGATTGAAAAGTTTTTTGATATTGTTAAAGAAAAAATTTCTAAAAGAAAATAATTTCGTTGACATTATCATATATAACAAGAGTCTAATGTATCGTTCAGATACAATTAGACTCTTTTCTTTTTAATTTATATCTTCAAGCATAATACAACTATCTGTGACATATCATTTAAAATGGTGATTTTCTAAAAAGCCTTTAATTTTTTCATCCGCTGCTCATGGTTGGCACCATATTTGTTTTTTTAAGATTTTTTTTCTATATTTTTCTAATATTTGAAAAGTTATTTCTGGTTTTACTACAAAATTAATAATATCATAGTTGTTTCAAATAACTCATAAATTTGTGTGGCATTTGATTCATTCTATTTCTTTTTCTCTTGGATTAATTGGAATAACTTTGTGTCATTTATTTAAAAGGTCTTTTAGTATCTTATTTCAATATTTTTCTTCATTATTTGAAGCTCAAACTAGTGCTATTATCATTTTTGTTTATTTATTTAGTATATTTTTCCAAAAAATAGGGTCACTTATTTTATTCCGTGCATCTATTAATTCTGTTTTAAAAAACTCATATTCTTCATTAGAATATTCTACTTTTACAAGTTTATATTTTCAATCTTTTCATTCAACAAAATCAAGAGCTAAGTCTCAAATTTCAAATTTTGAATTGAATTCAGGATCAACATCACAAAGCAATTTATAAAAAAGTAATTGTCTGAAATATTTTCATTCTCATTCTTTCTTGTTTCAATACCTATCAGTTCATTTGATTTGTCAGATGCTTTTTGTTCTACCTGTTTTATAATCAATCAAGTTAACTTTATCTTTGAAAAAAGCTAATTGTCATTCCTGTTTTTCTGTATTTACAGATGTAGTTCAGGCTTTCTCAATTTTATCAATTGTTCAAGTAAGTGGAACTCATTCAAAATCAAGATTTTTTCTTCTAAAACTATATTCTAAAACCAACGGAATTTCCATATTTGATGAATATAAATCATAATATCACTCTAAACTAGCAATTCCCTTTTCTAATGTTTTATCATATTCTTCTGGTGTTAATATTTCTTTTTGGAGTAATATTTGGAAGGTGCTTATTAAATATGTTTTTTCAGGTAAAACCTCCTCATTTTTATATTTTAAGAAAAAAAGTTCTAAAGTTCTATGATATACCTTTCAAAAAATAGTAAATTTGTTATCTATAAAAGGATATTTGAATACTGCTCTATTTAAAAATTGGATTGGATCATCCAAAAATACATTAAGATCACTTGGTGACAATTTATAAGATTCTAAAAATTTTACTATATAGTCTAATTCTAGAGATGTGTACTTAATTAAGTCATTTTTCATTGTATTTTCAACTACTCATTTAATCTCATCGTTATGAATTCAGATGGAAATTTCATCATATTTTCATGCTAATTCTTGGATAAATTGAGATTCTAATAGTGGTTTTGTTCAATTTCATGCAGGATATGATAAAAATAAATTGTTTCTTGCTCTCGTTATTGCAACGAAAAACAATCTTCTATCTTCTTCTATTTGTTCAAAATTAGAATCTTGTAGTCATTCTCATGCAATTTTATTAGGCAATTTTAATCTATTAATTATTCTTTTTGATTCCCAATTTCAAGTATATAGTCATGGAATAAAAACTGTGTTATACTCTAGTCATTTTGATGAATGAGCAGTTAACACTTGTACTCATTCTTTTTTTTCTTTTAATATTTGTCTTGCAATAGGATAATTATATGTTTTGTATAATTCTATCTTATTTATTAATTTTTCAATATTAAAATTTTTATCTCATATATTCCAATCCTTAATTTTATTAAATAATGTAAAAATATCTTCTAAATCATCAAAGGTTCAATTTGTTTCAATATATTCTAATATGCCAGTTTTTTCTATAAAAATTCAGAAAAATTCTACAAAGCTTAAATCTGATGCTTTTGTTCAAAATTTTAATAAATTATCTCTAAAATTTATAATTAATTCTGGGTAATTAAGCTTTATTTCATTAGAATCATCTCTGATATCAAATTCTCATAAAAAATCCATTAGTGCTATTTTAAACTTTTTAGAGTAATTTTTTATATATAAATTCCTATTAATTTTAAAGATATCAATTTGATGTAACCCTGTTATTTCAGATCTTAGTATTTGTAATAAATCATTTTCTGATGCAAAAGGATCGTTTATTAATTTTAAATAATTAATAATGTATTTTACATAATTTGAATTAAGGATATTTGTTTTGAGTTTTGATTCAGCTTCAATTCAATTTTGTAATAGTAGGTTTGTCCACTCCTCTACTTCAATATTTCATCTAACAATTATTGCTATTTCTTCAAGAGAAGTTCATTTATTTATTAACTCAACTATATTATTTATAATATATGTTTGTTCTTCTAATTTTGAATTAGCTTTAAATAAAATTGGTACATTTTTTGAATCTTTTAGATCTCAACTAGAGGTTAACTTTTTGTTTATAGAAGAAATTTTATTTGATAATCTTTCTTTATTATTTTCAATTAAAACACTAGCTGTATCTAATATTTGTTGATTTGAACGATAGTTGTTTTCAAGTACTATAAAATTAGTGTTTTTGTATTTTGTTGAAAAATCAAGCATATTTTCAATATTTGCCCCTTGAAAACGATAAATTGATTGATCATCATCTCAAACAACCATTATATTTGGCTCATCTTCTCATACTGATAAAATTAAATCAATTATTTTGTTTTGCGCATTATTAGTATCTTGGTATTCATCAATCATTATAAATTGATATTTTTCCGCATAGTGTGCTTTTAAATCGTCATCTTGTTCAAATTTTTCTAGAACAAAATTAATCATATCATTGAAGTCATACAATGATTTATCTCTTAAATATTTATTATATTCATCAAAAAATATTACAAGTTCGTTTAATTTACTTATATGTTTTGCTTGTTTTATTTTTGTATTTTCATATTTTTTTAATGTAGGTTTGATTTCTGATAATTCTGAAATATATTCTTCTTCTTGTCTATTTATACTTATTTTTAGTTGAGTTGTATTAATACCCTCTTGTTTTAGATTTGAAATTCTTGATTTTATATCTCTTAAATAAAAATAACTATCATATTCTGTAGTTAGATTCTCTACTAATTTATTTTTTATTAATTTATCTGTAATTTTTTTAAATATTTCAAGAGAGTCAACGTCATCAATAGCTGTCCCCGCTTTAAAGTCAATAAATTTTTCAGGAAAAGTTTTGATCACATCTTGAGAAAATGAATGAATAGTAGAAACTCAAACTTTATATCCTTCATTTCAGAGAAATTTAACAAGTCTTTTTCTGATTGCAATAACTCCAGCTTCTGTAAAAGTTGTTATTAGGATATTCTCTGGGTTTATTCACGCCTTAAGTATGATATTTGCAGTTCTAAGACCGATAATCTGAGTTTTCCCTGTTCATGGTCATGCTACAACCATAATAGGTCAATAAATAGCTTCTACCGCCTCTTTTTGTTGTTTGTTTAGTCTTTTGTATTCTGGTTCAAATGTTGAATTATCCATAAAAATATTACTAAAAATAAATATAAACTCATTTTACTTATTTTTAATAAAAGTCAAAACATATATACTTAATATATACTTAATTTTCATTAAAAAGTTTTAAAGCCCCATAAGGAAAGTTCCTCAGGGGCTTTATTATAGGTTTGTAATCAAAAATTTATTTTTTAATTAATTTTTTGATTAATTCAACAGCTTTATCATCTATATCATAAGTTGTGAGATAGAGATTTTGACTGATAGGAACAACAAAGTTATCTTTTTCAAACCATTTGCAGGTTGAGACGATTATAATACTCTTTATTTCATCTGGATTATAATTGACACTTAATTTTGATAATATATCAATGATGCTTTGTCCTTCAAGTGAGCATTTAAATGTTCTTCTGTTTTTTGTGGTAATATAAACCACTTCACTTTTTTCACCTGTAATCCCTTCCATGAAATGAGAGACGGGATTATCAATTTTGTGACTGCATTTCAGTAAACATTCTGAAATTTTGTTTTTTTTCAACATGAAACGTTTTTTTGCTATTTGCCCAACTAAACACGGGTTTATAGCAAAGAAATTAAATAAATCATGTTTTTTTTCTATAAACTTAATTGAAGTCATTTTTCCTTCCTTAGGGATAGTAGAATGTATTTTTGTTTTATAATTCAGAGATCATTTCCCTGATTAATTTCCTGTCATCATTTGCAACTTCACAAATAACAATAGAAAAATTATCACCATATTTCTCACCATCAATACTTTCTACATACCAATGATAATCAGAGATAATGATGATTCTTTTTATTTCTTCAGCGGCAGAATCTATATCACAGTAATACAGAAGGGCGACTATGTTTTGTTTGTCAAATAAAGGAGTATAAGAGTTACCATTATTGTTAACAAAGCAAATAGTCTGTTTTTTTGTTCCAATTATTCCAGGTTCAAAATATGACACTTTATGATTTACCCCATCAACTTGTTCGCCTCTCATCTCTAAAACCTCTCTAGAGATTTTGAGTTTTTTAATTGTTGTGTGTACTCTTGGAATTTTTCCAAGAAGCTCAGGGTAATCAGAAAAAAGTCTTTTGAATTCTGATTTTGTTTGGATCTGTTCTATAGAATGTGGTTTTAGTGCCATTTTTCCTCCTAAAAAAGTTGTATTTTTATTTTTAATCAAATTACTTGACAATTGAATTATATAGGTTTACAATAAAAAGTCAAGTGAAAAAAAGTAAATTATTAAACTATGACTTTCATATTTTTTCAGAAATTAGTTTTATTTATGTCGTCAATATAATTTCAGATGTTTTCTTTAAAATATTGTGGGTGAGAGTTTTGAATTTTTCAGATAACGTAGTATCAGATAGCCATAATTGCTCAAAGATCACAGTTATTTGGAAGAGGTATATTTATATGTTTTGATTTAAAGTCAAAGTTAGGATTTCAAAAAGAGATAGCTAATTCTTTGTCGTGTGGAATTACTGTAATTGCGTGCTTTAGTTGCTCGTATGAAAAAACATCACGAGCTATTTTTCTTCCAAATAATTCTATAAATTTCACAATAAAGAGTTGATTTACAGATGAATATTTATCAGGAGTAGCTAGTAAATAGGAATCATATTTTCAAAAATCTATTTTGTTAATAATTGGATCAATATCTGATTGAATAAAACTCATAATATTTGATGCTTTTTCTCAAGTAATAGCTAAAACCCATCATAAATAAGTTGAAGTGTTATATGTATATGGTTCCCTATTTTTTTGAGTTACTATTGTGTTATTTTTTCATAATATGTTACCAGCTCATGAATTTGGATTACATGTAAGTAATTTAGTTTTTATTCATTTTTTTGTAGCTTTTTTTGCGAATTCAACTGCATGTTTTTCTCAAGATGCAGAAGTTATAATTAATCAATCTATATCTTTTTCTATATATTTATCAAAATTTGTTTCATCACAAAATAATGCATTGGTTCATGAAAAGATAATTTTTGCAGTAACTATGGCATTTCATGATCCTACAATTAAAGGTTTTTTAAATCCAGAAATATCAAGTTTGTTAATTTTTTTATTTTGAAATAATTCTAATGCACATAAAACTATCTCATCTAGAGATAGAATATTATTTTTATCAAGTTTATTAATTTTTTCTAAATATTTCATTATTTTAATTCTACATCATAAGCTAATCTATATTCATAATTTCAATTTACTAATTTCCATTTAAATAAATAGTAGCCATTAAATGTGAAATTTAATTGTTCAATTATGCTTTCAATATCCAAGTCTTCTAAATTATAGTATTTTAGGGTTGTAATTGATTTTGTAACACCATTTAGTAAAAATTTAAAGTTATCTACTTCATAATAGGTCATTATTATTTTCAGGTCTTCAATATCTAATTTTTTTTCTAAATTAATTCAATAGTCCAATTTTAGAGTAAAAGGTTTTAGTATATTATAACCTGAATATCTATATTTATAAACCATAGGAGCGATTTTTTTTGCGACTAAAGCATTTAAAAAATCAGAATTTTCTTCTTTTAGAAAACTAGGAAGTTTTTCAAAAGTATATCTGTTAGTATAAAATAGATCATAAGGTAATCAGAAAAATTTGTATTCAGGTAGTTTTTTTGTTGCTGTTTGCCCAATAGGATCATCAAATGTTGGGTCGTAATATTTGTCTCATATTTTAATCCAAGCATGTCATATTTTTGGGAAATCTTGAGCATCTATAACATATCATCTAATAATTTCAGAATTGTTAATTCATGCAAAATTAAGCATATATAATAGGATTTTAGTGTAGCCTTCACATACTCAAAGTTTATTTGTAAAAGTATCAATTCATGAAAATATTCTAGAGTCGCTAAGTGAAAAACTTAGTGGATATTCAATGCTATCAAGAATATAATCATATATTATTTTAATTTTATCTGATTCTTTTTTTCACACTGTTAATTCTTTTGCGATATTTTTTAAATTTATAAAATCATTGTCTGATTCTGTATATTTAGTTTTTTTATCATCCTTAATTTCTTTTAGAAAATTATATTTACCAGGAATTCAGTAGATAATGTTTTCAGAAATTAATTTTACCTTGATGTAATTGTTAACAAATCACAGAGCGTTATCATCTCTTAAGAATACAAGTGTTTTGTTTGTATTTATTCAATTGTATAATAAATCATCTTTTTTAATTTCACTTCCTTTTGGAAAAGTTAAATGATAATCGAATTTATAGGTATACCGCACTCAGTTTTCTAAAAAAATATGTTCTTTGTTATATGAAAATTTTTTAAAGTCTTTTAGTAGACTATTAGTTTTTAAAATAATTTTAGTAGAATTTTCTTCTTTATAACGGTTTAATTTAAAAATATTTTCATTTGAAAGCCTTATTAAATCATTAACTAAATCAATTTGAACATCATTAAAATCTTTTACAGCAACTAATTCATTTAATTTAGTAGTAAATCATTCAAAATATAATATTTCTTTATCTAGAGTATATTTTAAACTTATCTTTTTTGAAAATGTTGTAAACCAATTTTTAGCTATGGAACCAACCTCTTCATTTGCATGTATAGAAGTTGGTATTAATAAAATTATTAATGTAAGTATGTATGAAATTTTTTTGAGCATGTATTATCTTAATTTATAAATTTTGCTTTATCTAATTGGTTATCAAAACCATTTTTATTGTAATTTTCTAAATCAAACTCTAATTCTATAGTGGGTTTAATTCAAATTCCATCAATTCATGTTTGAGTTAATCATGTAAACCATTTGGCTATTGTATATTTAAGTAAAGATCAATCAGTATACCCTTTCAATATTTGTACTGATCATTTTCAGTAAGAGTTTTCTCATATTATTTCAATATCAGGATAGTAATCTTTTAAAGTTCAAATTAAGATTTCTGATGCTGATGCTGTACCTGAATTTTGAAGTACTATTATCTTGTATTTATTAAAATCAATTAGGTCGTATCATTTAGATACAAAATTTTTCTCACTATCATGGTATTTTACAACAGCTGTTCCTTTTCACTCTTCAACAAAATATGACAATATTTCTGCAACTTCATCTAAATATCATCAACCATTATTTCTTAAATCTAATATAATTTTATTTACATTTTTCAACTCTTTTAATTCTTTAAGTGATCTTTCGAAATCATCTGAAACATGTTCACCGAAGCTTTTTATTTGTAAATAATATGTAGTAGTATTTAATACTTCTGATTCAATATCTGTAATAATTATTCTTTCTCTCATAACATCAACATCAAAGATTTTTCAGTTTCTGTCAATAGTTAAAGTCACTTTAGTGTTTGCAGGTCATTTTATCCATGTTATAACTTCTTTTAATGAATTTTTCTCTGTAATTTCTCTTCCATCTACTTTTATTATTAAATCTCATCATTTTAATCATGCTTTTTCAGATGGAGATCATGGTATTGGTGATACTATTCTTACAGCACCAGGTTTTTCCATATCAACATATGATCAAATTCATTCATAATCTCATGATAATGAGTCATGAAAACTTTCACTATCAAGAGGTGGAAAATAAACAGTATGTTTATCATTTGTACCATTAGTTATTCAACTGATAGCTGAGTCTATTATTTTTCATTCATCTAAAATATCTTTATCATAATGTGATGAAATTATTGTTTTATAAACATCATTAAGTATAGCTAGTTTTTGTTTTACTTCTTTGTTGGTAGATTTAGAATCAATACTAATATTTCTATTTCAAATAAAATCTGAAACTCCTTGAATATCGATAGCAGTTGTGTTTCTGTTAACTAATTCAGTTTTAGTTTCTACATCATTTATTTTGATTCAAAGTATCTTTTCAGATAGTCTAAAAAATCACCATGCATTTAATTCACTATCTTTATCTAATTCCCTATTTGGATTTTCAATAAGATTTAGGTATATTAATTTTTTTAATGAATCTTCCAAAGTGCTTCATTTTTCTACATCTTTAAAATTAACTTGTATATATTTATAACTTTCAAGAATTTGTCAGTTATAATATTTAGCAAAAAAGTTAAAAATATCAGTTCTAGTTATTATATCGTTTATTTCAGATTTTGCTGTGATTGTTATTTTTGTTCATCAAATTATTCACGCATCAGCAATATTAAAATTTAGAGTCAATATTGTGGTAAATATAATAAAGGATAGGATTTTATTTATGTTTTTCATATATTATTTTAGTTGGGTTATTAGTTAATATTTTTTATAATTTTAGGAATCATTCAATTCATCAAAAAGGATAAATTACTCAGTAAAAAATTAAGCATATTCAGAAAAATAGAATTACTGCATATGTTCATCATCTTCAAAGGAATTGTTCGGCCCATACAAAGTTTCAAGTCCAAGATTTTACTATTTTTCTATATTTTATAATAGAAGCTCAGCCTGTTATAAAGAAAAGTGCATAGATTATTTTTACAATCATATTTATACGGTTATTAATTAATATTTTGTTTTTTTATTATCTCTTCTATCATTTCTGGAGAAATATTGTTAACATCAATATTGTTTTTTTCTACCATATCATTTACTATATTTTCAGTTATAGGTTGTACTATTTTTTGTATATATGAAGAAAAGTTAGCCATTAGTTCTTCTTTATCCAATCAGTGAATATAAGTAAAATATCAGTATATAAGTAGAAATATTAATATAATTTTTAAAAACGCTTTAGATGTTCTTATAGTTTTTTGCTTTTTTAATTCCTTGAAAATATAATCAATTTTTTCTTCAGGTGTATAAATA
Source organism: Candidatus Altimarinota bacterium (assembly GCA_045107135.1). Taxonomy (GTDB): domain Bacteria; phylum Patescibacteriota; class Gracilibacteria; order BD1-5; family UBA6164; genus UBA6164. The sequence goes on along the minus strand of JASFZI010000055.1, from coordinate 16,670 downwards.
TTTGTCATATTTTATTCTTAAAAATTATTTAGTTTCCTTCCAACTACCACCTTCTCAGATATCAGTTTTTAATATAATGGGTTTATCAATTAAGATATTTTGCATTATAATAACAATTTCCTTTTTTAATATATCTTCTTCTCAAGGAAATACGTCGAATACTAATTCGTCATGTACCTGCATAATCATTTTAGATTTTAATCTTTTATTTTCAAGAAAATTAAAAACTTCTAACATTGCGATCTTTATAACATCAGCACTAGTTCATTGTATTGGCATATTAATAGCTTCCCTCTCCGCTGAGGATTTAATCATCTTATTTAAATCATTAATTCAGTTTATGTATCTTTTCCTTCAAAATAGCGTTTCTACATATTTATTTTCTTCACATCACTTTATTATTTTTTCAAGAAAAGTTTTTACCTTAGGATATGATTCATAAAATTTTCCAATATAAATTTTAGCATCTTTCATACTAATTCATATCATTTTAGCTAATCAAAATCAGCTGATTCAATATATTACTCAGAAATTCACTCATTTAGCTATTTTTCTTTCATTATTTGTGATTGTAGAATCTGGAAATAAAAATTCTGCAGTTCTATGATGGATATCAATTCAATCCCTAAAAGTATTAATCAGATTTTCATCACCTGACATGATTGCAAGAATTCTTATTTCTACTTGAGAATAATCAAAAGCTAAAATTTTTCATCAATCAAATCTAGAAATAAAAGCATCACGCACTTCTCAAGCAATTCAATTTGAACTTGGTATATTTTGCAGATTTGGTGCTGTACTTGATAGTCTTCAAGTAGAAGTTACTGCTGTATTATAACTAGTATGAATCAATGAATCCTCATCAATTAATTCTAGTATCCCCTCTACATACGTTGATAATATCTTTGTAAAATGCCTATAGTCAATAATTTTTTGAGCTATAGGATAATTATGAGCAAGTTCTCACAAAACTTCAGCATTTACAGAGTATCAAGTCTTATTCTTTTTTCATCTAGGTAATCCTAATTTATCAAACAAAATTACACCAACTTGTTTTGGTGATTTTATATTAAAATCTTCTCATACTTCATCAAGTATATTTTTCTCTAAATCTCTTATCTCATTTTCTAATAATGTTCATATTCATTTTAATCTGTCAGGATCAACAAAAACCCCATCAATTTCCATTTTTTGCAAAACTTTAATCAACGGCATTTCAATATCATTTAATATTTTATTATCAGTTATCTTTTCTTCCTCTTGTTTCAAAAATAGTTTATTTGTAATATAAACATCTTCTCATGAATATATAGCAGCTTCTTTTAAATCAACGTCTTTAAAATTTAGCTTTTTTTTATTTGTAACTTCATTAAAACTTATCATTCTGTATCAAAAATCTTTTTGTGATAATTTATCCAATGATAATCATCTAATTCATGGGTTTTTAATATATTCTCAAAGAAGTGTATCATAGATTTTTGCAACCATATTTTTTATTTATTTTTATTACATTTTATTATATTTTTTACTTGTTTATAGTCAAAAAAAAAGACTAATAAATAGTCTTTTTTTTTATTTTGCTTCTATATTATAAAACTTCATCAGTTATTTTTGCGTAATCAAAAATATTTTCACCTTTGAAGAATCTATTTAATTCTTTTTTAGCATTTTCGTTAGTATCAGAAGCATGGATGATATTAGCATCAATAGTTAGTGCAAAATCACCTCTTATTGATCCAGGTAAAGCTTCTTGAGGATCAGTTGCTCATGTTAAGTTTCTTACAGTTTTTACAGCACTTACTCATTTAGCAGCTATTGCAACAACTGGAGTTCTTTGTATGTATCATTTTAACATAGGAAAGAATGGTTTGTCCATTAAAAAATCATAGTGTTCATTAATTATGTTATCATCAAGTTGCATCATTTTTAGACCAACGATTTTTAATCCTTTAGCCTCTAATCTAGCAACAACTTGTCCAATAAGACTTCTTTCAATTGTATCTGGTTTTAATAATATTAACGTAGTTTCCATACCTTGTTATTTAAAAAATAAATTATTAAAAGGATTATATAGATTTTTCTGATTTTGCAAGATTAAATAGAATTTTCTATTTAAAAAAGAATATTATGATTTTTGTTTCATAATATTCTTTTTTTAAATTTTAATATATTTATATTTCAGTATTTCTATGTATTTTAGTAATTATTCATTTTTTAGTATCAATCCATGTAATCTCTTCTACATCTTTTATTCATTCAATAATTTCTGGTTCTGAGTCAATAATAGCTAAAATATAAGTTTCTGTTTCATCCATAGTTCTAAGGACATCTGCTCATATTACTTCATATCTTTTTCAGTCAATTTCTCTGATTTCAAGCGGAGAATCACTTAATCAATCTACAAATGAATGCTTAGTAATCATAATTTTATAATAAAAAATAAATTTAATAGTGTTTATTAGATAATAATTATTTTTTAATGAAAGTCAATATTTACTTTTCTGAGTTTTGCATTTTAATTTATTTATTATTTTTTCTATCTTCTAATATATTAATAAAAGCTTCTAACCTAGTCATTATACCATTAAGTCATGAGTGTTCATCGTAGGTTAATTCTACAAATGGGAGATTGAAATAATTATTTTGTTTTAATATGTAACTTACGTGTTCACTTGGAGAGCACATATTAGGTTTTGCAAAGATGATTCAGTCCGTTCACTTAGCAATTCCTTTAAAAATATGAGTAAAAGTATCTATTTCAATAGAATGATTAATGTCGACATTTATATTACTATTTTTTGATGTAAACATGTTATTTAGTAATTTTTTAGATTTTCTTAGATGTTTAGAAAATTTTCTTATAATACATAGATTCATATCCAATATAGGATTAACTAGTCTAATCCCCTTTTTTGCAAAATAAATATCTAAATCAAATAACGTAAAATCTCAGAGATTTAATGTCAGATCTCAACTAACTAAAATATCAAATTTTATTTTATTATTTGTTCAATTATTTTTTATAAAATCCTTAAACTTTTGTACCGAAATCTTTGAGAGTTTTAAACTCTCAGTATTAATAAAACTATTTCTAAATTTATTAAATTCCTTTTTTAGTAGGACTGAATTTTTTGATTTTGGTAAATTATTATAATAAAGCTGAATTATTTCATATGACACTTTTCTTTTCCGCCAAGCAAGTGGGATTTTAGATAAATATTTAATAAAATTGTAGTTTGGATCGAGTTTTTTAATTTGCTTGTAAGCTTGTATTATAAAGCTAGAATGTACGCATGTTTTTTTGAAAAATAGAGGATGAAAATCAAATTTTTTCTTAATTATTTTATTTAAATTTGCAATTAAAAAGGGATAACTACAAATGTTTACAACTATTGCTATTATTTTTTCTACTCCCTGTTCAACAATAGCTTTTTCATACATTGCTATGTGTAATTTTATAGGAAAACACCATTCTCAGTGTATATTTTGAGCGTATTTTGATACAGCTTTATGATCAACAACGTTTAGAGGGACTATCTCATATTTACTTTTATCTAAAAAAGTTCATATAAATACTTCAAATTGAAGATTAGGTGGCATTCAAACTTTTATTTTCTTTTTCTCATTATTTACTACATTTGGCATGTTTTTCAGATTGTTATATTTTTATTATTTATTTCTACTTTTGTTATTTTTGCTCAACATTTATTCGAGCAGTTAAAGCACTCAGAGTTTTCTATAAATTTAAAATTTTCTATTTTTGGAATGGATCTTAAGTTTTTTATATCTTTTTCAAGTCAAATAATTGCTGCTCAAATTGATCAAATTACAGTATTATAGGGTTTAGGTACTATAAGTTCAGATTTGTTATTTATATATCATTCTTGTATTAGTTTATTTGCAAGTTCTTCAACTAGTACTGGATTAAGAGAAGTTCATCATTCAAACAAAAAATCTCATGATAATTTTTTTCATTTACATAAACTAGAAAAATAATTATTAATCATTCATTTATGAACTCATCTAATAATTTCATTGATAGGTACTCATGATTGTTGACCATTAATCATATCTGATTCGGCAAAAACTGTACATTTACTAGCAATTGTATGACTTTTTTTTGCTTCTAGTCATTTCTTACAAAAATCTTCTATTGATAAACTTAGTCTCGATGCTTGTTGATCTAGAAAAGATCATGTTCATGCTGCACAAACATTATTCATTTCAAAATTAGCGAATTTGTCTCAAAAATATATTAACTTACTATCTTGTCATCATATTTCAAAAATAGTCTTAACTTTTGGGTATAATTTTGAGATTGCTTTCCTGTGAGCAGTAATTTCGTCAATATCCATATCTGCATTAATAAGCTCCTTTATAAAATTCCTAGCACTTCAAGTAGTTATTACCGATTTTATTTTTTTTGTCTTAATTTTTGATAATATTTTCTTAGTTGCATTAACTATATCTCAATTAGTTCTAATATAATCATATTCAACCACATTATAATCTTTGTCTATAACACTATACTTTATACTTACACTTCATATATCTATTCAGAGGTACATATATTAAATTAAATTTTATTAATTAAATTTTATTTTATCTAAGAGTATAACATCTTCTTTTTCAAGTTTCCAACCTATGGAACCCAAATTTTCTTTTAGATGATTTTCATCAACTGATTTAGGTATTACAATAATGTTCTTTTTTGATATTAACCAATTCATAGCAATTTGAGCTTTTGTTTTGTGATATTTTAATTCAAGTTTATCTAATAAAGGGTGTGTTTTTAATATACTACCTCTTTCAATTGGTCTTTCAGCCATAATAATTATATTATTTTCTTGGCAATATGGAATTGTTTTGGATTCCATATCTTTATTGTCTGCATATTCCCCTTTATTTCTTGTTAATAGGCTATATTCAATTTGATTTGCAACAATTTTATTTTTTGTATATTTTTGAGCTTTTGTTAATTGTTCAACTTGAAAATTACTAACACCAATGTATTTTATTAATTTTTGTTCAACTAAAAAATCAAATGCTTTCATAGTTTCTTCAATTGGAATTTCTGAACTTGGTGAATGAACTAAAAATAAATCAATATAATTTGTTTTTAATCTTTTAATACTTTCTTTTGCAGATTTTATTACATTATCATATCGAAGTTTTGTTTTTCCAACTTTTGTAGTTATAAATAATTTATTTCTATCAAAATCTTTTATTGCTTCTCAGATCAGCTCTTCGCTATGACCACTACCATACATTTCGGCTGTATCTATGTGTGTATAACCTAATCCAATAGCTTTTTTAATTGATTTAATAGCATTTTGATCATCAGAATAATCTGCCTCAGTTCAGCCACCAATTAACCAGGTGCCTAGACCTAGAGCAGGAATTTTTATATTATCTATAAGTGTTTTGTATTTCATTTCAAATTAATTTTATTGAATATTTATATAACTACATGTTAAAATGATTTTAACGATTTGTTAATAAAAGTAAAAATTATTTTAATTTGGTGTATGCCAGTATTGCTTTTTTATTTTTTTTAATATAATAGGCTCACTATAATCGGCCAATGCGCAATTGGTTGAGTTTAATATTTTAATAAAAATTTTCATGACTAATAAATTGGAGCTTTTGATGCCGGCTTGAGATATGGAGAAGCTTAAGTTTGCTTATGCATATTGAGCTGATGCAACTTACGTATGAGTTCCTATGTTCTCTCTTAGAGCTAGGACGAATGCATTTACTATGGATACTATAGGTGATGCTGTAGAATACGCACATAAACTTTGAAAGAAGATATATTTTACTGCAAATATATATGCACATAATATGAAAATCAAGCCTTTTATGGCTCAGTTTAAGAAAATGGTTAAAATGAAGCCTGATGCTTTTATTATGGCTGATCCATGATTAATTCATATTGTTAGAGAACAATACCCTGATATTGAGATTCATTTATCTGTTCAAGCTAATAATACAAACTGGGCTCAGGCTAAATTCTGGGCTACTTTGTGAATAAAAAGAATTATACTTTCTAGAGAAATTTCAATAAAAGAAATGGCTGAAATTCATTATGAGGTTCCCGATATGGAATTGGAATCATTTGTTCATGGTGCAATTTGTATGGCTTATTCATGAAGATGTTTAATTTCAAATTACTTATCAAATAGAGATCCGAATCAATGAACTTGCTCTCATTCATGTAGATGGGAATATAAGATGTTTAAAGATGATAAAACTGAAGCTGAACTAGAAACTGTAACATGAAGACCGGAGGATTATGAGGAGTTGACTGGAAATTTTTATTTGGATGAAAAAGAAAGATCTGGAGATTTGATGGAAATTGACGAAGATCAATATGGTACCTATTTGATGAATTCAAGAGATTTATGTGCTATTGATTATTTACAAGAATTAAAAGACGCTGGAATTATTAGTTTTAAGGTAGAATGAAGGAATAAAACAGTTAATTATATTGCGTCAGTTTGATTAGCTTATCGAGAAGCTCTTGATGCAATTGAAGCAGGAGAAACTTATGATGTTGTTAAATTATCAGAAGAATTATTTTGAATAGCTAATAGATGATATATACCTGGATTTCTTGCTTGAAATACATGAGCTAATGCTCAGTTTTATGAAAGGAATGGTAGTTTTTGAACTAAATCTTTTTTATGAATACTAAGAGAATATGACAAGCGCGAAAAATTAGTAAGAGTAGAAGTTAAAAATCAATTTAATATTTGAGATGAGATAGAAATAGTAACTCCTGATTGAATTAAAAAAAGTAAAGTAGAGAAAATATATAAAACAAAAATTAATCACTGAACAAAAAAAGCTAATACTACTTATACAGATATTCTATCTTTTAATAAAGATTTATCTGAAGAGGTTAAATCAGCACATTGATGAGGATATGAAGTTTGGATAAATTTTGATTTTAATCCAGGAAAATTTGGCCTAATTAGAAAAGATGCATAAAGAAAAAGAGATATGTTAGTCCTACTAACACATCTCTTTTTGCTATGAAAAATTAATAATCAAATGCTTCTGTTCTGAAACCAACATATGGATCTAATGAAAATTTATATCCATCTAAATAGTTTTCAAAATTAGTTTGGGTTACTATTTTGGTAACTCCTAAAGCTAATGCTGCTGGACCACTTAGTAAATACGCTGGAAGAGATAGTAAAACATCTCCCGCTGTACCTAATGTTTTTCTTACAGTTGATGGTCCGATTACTGGCCATACAACATAAAGGCCTTCAGGTACACCATATTCTTTCAAAACATCAGAAATTCCAATACTCTTTATATGATCATCATATGGAAAAATATCACATATACCTAATGAGGTAATAGAGTTTACAATGAAGCCAACAAATTCAAGGCCGGCATCACCTAACCTTAGTAATAGAATGTTTCCAATAATTCGACCAGGAGCTCCAATATTATGGTAAAAATTAGAAACCCCTTTTTGAACATATTCATGGGCAACAAATTTGTAAAAATCATTACCAGGAATAAGTAATTTTTTGTAAAGTTGGTGGTTTCCTTTAAATACCCATCTGTTGCTAGGCTCTAATGGATCGTATACAAGTATTGTATATTCATCTTCAGTATCAAAATCGTCATCTCCAAATATACTATCTTCTAATCCTGGTTCATCGTCTTTTTGAAAATTTACACCAACATTATCGGACATATTTATAGATGCTGCAGAGGATAGAATATTTTCTTGACGAGCGCATCCAGAACCAAGAAACAATACTAGTAATGCAAAGACCAAATAATAATAATTTTTCATGGCACTCTCCTTTTTTTGTATTTTATATTATTTTGTTTAAAAAATTAATAAAACAATATATTTATAATAAGAAAATACATTCTTGTCAATATAGAATATTTAAATAAATAAAAATATTATTACGAGAAAGGTATATTTTGCTTTTTTTTATTAAATTAATATACTTTTTAATGATGTAAAAAGTTTTTAAATTAAAGTTAATTTATATATATATATGAGAATTTTTAATAATTTTGATACCGAGTTAAAGGATAAAGAATATGATTACGCTATGCAAAAGCATTGAAATAAAAATATTATTTTAATACAAAGGACTTTAGCATATTGGATAGTTAATTGAATAATACCTTTTTTGATTTTTACAACTATTGTAATACTTTTTTTTGTTATGCATATGAAGTTTATTCAACAGAATGGATTGTTATCTTATGTATTAATTTGAGTCTTAGTATTATTAGCACTTTCTATATTACGTTACTTAGTTAATATATATCTTGAATATAAATTTGATTTTACGATAATTAGTAGAGAATGAATTTCTACTTTTAAACAATTAGGATTTTTTAATAGCAAAAATAAAGATTTACCCTCATCTAAAATTAGATCAATCTCTTCAGCAAGACATTGACTGTTTTGAAATATATTTTGATATTGAAATATAGAAATTATTACTGATTGAGCCTTAAGTACAAAAGATGAAGAATGATTACATTTATGATGAAAAATGATAATGACATATGTTAAATATCCAAATATTTTAAGAAAAGATATTATTGAAATATGTTTAGCTGAAAATAACAATAACAAATAAAGAAACAAGCAAAGCTTGTTTCTTTATTTGTTTAAATTTAATATGTATTTTTTTGCAAAAAATGATTCAATACTAAATTTTTCTAATCAATCTCTTAATTTATTTAATATACTCGTTCTATTGATTCAAATATTTTTTAGAGTCCTGTTTATCTTTATAAGTAGTCTTGTCGCTGTAAAGTTATTTAATCTATACCCTAGACTTATTATTATATCTATAGAATAGTATGTTTTTTCTTTTTTAGTTGAAATATTTATTATTCTTTTAGAGTTTTCATTAAAGTTGCTAAGTGAATTTGATTTGATTTGTAATAGTATATTCTTTACTTCAGTTTTTTTTACTCAAAATATATTTGAAATTTCTTTTTTTGTTAGCCATATCTTATCATTATTAAAATTTAGATTTAATGATGTGTTGTTAATATCCAAAATAATATTCCCATTTCTTTGTTTTGTTAATTTAATCATAATCAGTGAATTAGTATGTAATGTATATATTTCGTATATACAATAATATACATTATATATACTTTTACAAATTTAAATACTAATTTCACATTGACAGTATTAATATTTTATTTTTTAATTAATAAAAAAAGAGCTATTCATAACTCTTTTTTCTGATAATAATAATTTATTTTTTTCTATATTTTATGTAAATATCATATATTGTTTTAAACAATAATCCAATAGCTACTCATATAAATAATTCATACATGTATATATAGTTATAGATAAATTAAAGCTTATAATTTATAGAAGTTTTTTTTATTCAACATATACTTCCCTTGGTTTTGAACCATTTGGTGGTCATACAACTCCTAACTCTTCAAGGATATCAAGAACTTTTGCAGCTCTAGCATATCAAAGTCATAGCTTTCTCTGTACTAGTGAAGTTGATCATTTTTTTGCATCTTTTACAACTTGGATAGCTCTTTCAATAATTTCCGGCTCTTCATCTTGATCTCATTTATAGTTTTCAAGAATAGATCATTTTAATTTTGATTTTCCATTTACTATTTCAGGTATTTGTAAATTATCTATCATATCTGGATCTATTGTAAGTTTTAGTTTATTTACAACAGCTTCTACTTCATTTGTTTCTACAAATACTCATTGTACTCTTTCTGGTTCAATTGCACCGGTTGGATAATAAAGCATATCTCATCTACCTAATAATTCTTCTGCTCATCATTTATCAATTATTGTTCTTGAATCAATTTGTGATGCAACGGTGAACGCTATTCTTGAAGGGATATTTGCTTTAATTAATCAAGTAATAACATCAACAGAAGGTCTTTGAGTAGCAATAATTAAATGAATTCATACAGCTCTTGCCATTTGAGCAATTCTAGCAATAGATTGTTCTACTTCTTTTTTGTTTCAACTCATCATTAGATCAGCTAATTCATCAACCACCATTACTATATATGGAAGCTTCTCTGATTTTTTAGTTATCTTTGCATTATATTCTTTAAGATTTCTAGCACTTAATTTAGTCGCTAAATCATATCTTCTTAGCATTTCTGCAACACACCATTTAAGGGCATTTAATGCTTTATCTGGATTTGTAATAACTGGAGTTAATAGATGAGGTATTCAATTATACACGGATAATTCAACTCTCTTAGGATCAACCATTATCATTTTTAATTCACTAGGAGAAAACTTGTAAAGCATTGAAATTAAAAATGCATTCATTCATACAGATTTACCAGAACCTGTTTGCCCAGCAACAAGTAAATGTGGCATTTTTGCTAAATCTCATATTACAACATTACCACTTACATCTTTACCTAATGCAATTGGAATTTCCATTTTTCTAGAATTGAATTGTCTTGTTGATAATATTTCTTTTAATCATACAGTTTGTCTATTAGCGTTAGGAACTTCTATCCCAACAACTCCTAAACCTGGAATTGGAGCTTGTATTCTAATTGATTTTGCATGAAGCGCTAATGCTAAATCTTTTTTAAGATTTACTATTTTTTGTAATTTAACTCATTGTCTTGGTTTAAGTCTATATTGGATAACAGTTGGTCAAACTTCATACCCTTCCATAGATACTTGAATTTTAAACTGAAGTAATTTTTCTTCTATCTCAATTTCTTTTCTCCTTATTTCATTTTCATCAATTTTTATATTAGAAGATCTATCATTTAATAGACTAAGCTCAGGAAAATGCCAATTTTTAAATTCTGGATTTCTCACAATCTTTACCTCTTTCTCAGGTTTTGCTTTTGTAAATATTCCTCAAATTTTAGTAGGTTTTTTCTTTTCTATTTTTATTTTTTTAGGTGCATCTGAAAGATTCAACTGTTTTGATTGTTTTGATTTTGCTAACATTTTTTTCTCATCTTGAAGCTTTAGCATCATATTATCTAAGTCTTGTTGTTTTTTATTCATTCTTTCTTCTTTTTTTGATACAACTTTTGATTTAGCCGACATTTCTGACTTAAAAGTATTCTTTATATTACTAATTTTTGGTGCAAGTGAAAATAATCACTGAACGAAAGTTATAGGATTAAACCTAAACAGAATAGTTAGAGACAAAAGAAATAATAGAAAAAATGAAAAACCAGTTGCTTGTCTTCATAATAATTCATTAGAGGTGCTATAAATATTAAATAATCAATAATACAAAGGCTCAAAAAAACCAACCATTGTTGTCATTGAAATTAGGTATATAAATAACCCAATGAGTCTATATAAATTGAATTGTAAGCTTCTATCCTTGATTAAAAATAAAGATAAAAGTAATACTACTGGTGAGAATATAAATTTATAATATTCTCAAAACAGCTCAGTTAATACATTATGAATATGGTATCAAATTGTAGAATTAATATCTACAATTATAGCTAGTGTTCAAAAAACCACAAAAAAACCTATAGCCAGGTATTTTTTATGCTCAGATGAAAATTTGAATTTATTTTTTTTTGTATATTTTCTTTTAGGAGGCACTGTTTTCTATAATTAGCTATTAATGACTGTTTTTAATATACTTAATAATTGTATTTTAGCAATAAAGAAAGTAGTAAGTTTTTGGTACTTTATTTATAAAAATAAATATAATACTTGTGTAAATAACTCCTACATTTATCAAAGAAGAGGCTCAAAGGATTTTTTTTATTGATTATTGTTTCATTTTTTTACATCACTTTTTATTTTTCTTTCAATTTTTTTCAAGTCCTCTTCTCCAGGTAATTCCTCAGGTTTTATTCAGCTATCATTTAAATATTTTCTTACTCATGTATTATTTTGTAAATGTTCATCTGTTATTTGATTTTCTCAATACAGGCTTTTATGTTTCATATTATGATTTATTACTTCAGTCGCTAGATCTTTTGCTTTTAAAGTAATAGTTGGTAATACGTCAGCTAATGGTCAAGATTTAACTCATAATTTATTTTTCATATCTTGAGTTGTTTTTCATCAAAACAAAATAGTGTCTCATTTACTTCTAATTCTTCATATTCAAGATCAATTAACTCATCTTTCAAAAGCAAGTTCTTGAAATTCTTTTTCTGTAGTAGTAAGTTTTTTTCTTGCTCTTAATCTATCTAAATCAATCAATTTTTGTTCTATAATTTCTTGTTTTCTAGTTTGTACTGCAAAATAAGCCTGTGCAAAAGCTATTTCTTGCTTTTTAGGGTCTCAATTTTGAGCAATTAAATAACAGGCATATCTTGATAGATTATAATCAGTTACATATTGAGTTCATCATTTACCAGAAATTATTGGTTTCCTGACTTCAGGAAACTGTTTATTTATTTTATTTCAAGCCTCTTTACAGGATATTTTCGCTTTTTCTATAGTATTAGAAAAATTTTCCCATTTACTATATCATAAAAGTTTTTGTAAATCTCTAGCACTCCAAAATTCAAAGTTATCATCTATTTGTTTTATTTTTTCAAAAGATGAAATAAGATTTTGTATATTATTTTTCATAAAATAAAATCATTAAATTTATAATTATATACAAACTATATACTTTTAATACAATTATGCAAATTTTTAATTTCCTATTTTATTTCAAACTCAATCCCCCCATTATACTTCACCGTCATATTCTCTTTCAACAATTCATTCACATATATACTATATTTTCCACTCTCAAACAATTCTTCTCCTACATAATCCGTTGGAAATATCATATATCTATTATTTATATCATTTTCTGTAGTATAAACAGTCATCGGAACAAGTTTATATAATTCATCCCTTTCTTTGTATCCTGAACACTCTCCAGGCTTTATTTCTAAATAATTTAATCATACATGTAACATAACTTCATTGAAATTGATATTTGTGTTGTTGCAGATGTTAATTTGATACTTTCCAGTTTGTAAAATTTTTATACTCCTTACATCCCTTGAATTTAAGATAACTTTTTCTCAATTTTTTTCTACAAAATAATAATCTCAATTAGAAAAATGAAGTTTTCCTTGAAATGATTCTTTAGATGTTATAATTTCCACATTAGTTATTTTATTTAAAATTTCTTTATAGTAATATGTATAAGATCATATTAAAAAAAGTATTAAGTAAATAGTAATAAAAATATTGAAATGATTTTTTAAAAAATTTCTATATCATTTAAAATAAAGTAATAAAAATCAAAAAACTATTCATCCCCACATAATATATTTTTGATATTCTGGATCTTGAGTTATTAATGTTCATATAAATAAAGCAATAACAATTGGAGGAAATAGTAATCATATAAAAAATACTCCTATAAATTGTAACGAAAACAAAAGTGCATTTTCTAAATTTATAAATAAAATAGAGCTTATCTCTTGTCATACAAAACGAGATATAAGACTATTTTGAAGCATTATTCACAATAATAAAATAAATCATCAAATAATAGTAAAATGGTTAGTTTTAACATTTCAAATTCAATTTAATAAATCAACCATAAAAGTATCAAATTTCTTTGATATAGTTTGTTTTTTAGGTTTTGGTATTTTTTTAGGCATATTAGTCATGTTATTCAATATAATTATTTATAAAAGAATCAAATCCTTATTGAAAAAGTTTTGACAAAGTTTAGTAAAAGTAATATAATATAGATGTTTCCGGTTAACGGAATACTGAAACAGGGAGATTTGCCATAGGCTTATCTGTTGCCAGAGTTTTTCTTTTAGGGTTGTTTAGACTTATTAAACAATCCTTTTTATATGTTTATTTTTTCTTAATCTTTCTAGTTCTTTATTATTTTTTTGATAGGCTGTAATTATATAAAAATCTCCGCTTGTTTCCTGTCATAAAAATACACATATTTTTCAATATACATAGATGTAATTCCTTTCATGTCTATTACTTCTTTTATTATATCACTCATAAATTTCTATATTTCATGACCAGTTTTCTACTATTGCTTTCAATTGCATTATTCTTCTAGCTAACCATTTATCAAAGTATTTTGTTGACTTATCTTTATCTCTATAAAAAATATGATAAAAATGTCCTATTTTTAAATTTATATTAATTCAATCATGAGTTTTAAATTTTTTTTCAATATATTCAGAAATAAATAGTTCTTCATATTCTTTTTCAGTTTCAAACTCAACTATATTTGGAAAATTTCATCACATATTATTTCATTTTTATTTTAAAAATATTGAACTTATCATCATATAATCTAGACGAAAACTTTAAATCTTTTTCATTTAATTTTAAAGCAATTAATTCTATAATTTCTTTTTTTGTCTCTGATTTGTTAATATCATTATTATCATAACAAATTGCTCAAATAAAGAAATCTGCTAATTGTATTAATAAGTGAGTATTAGAATCATATTCTCATATATGCCTTATATTAAAATTTTCTGGTCTTAATTGTGATTCATACTCAAAAAATTCAGACATCTTTTTTATTCTGTCTTTATCTTTTTTTATCCTCCTATCTAAGTATAGGTAATAATCATTTCAATCTTGAAATCTATTTTTTAATAAAAAATAGTAATACTTATAAAATGCTAATTCTTCATCATCATTATGGTAATCTTTTAAGTTTAATTTTTCTTTATCTATAATAATAGAATAAAAATTTAAATTATTATCAAAGAAAAAATTAACCAAGGCTAAATAAAAGTCTTTTGTTTTAGGTGAAACTTTTCTCCATTTTATCTCAAGGTTATAATTATATTCTTTTTTAAGTTCCTTTAACTTTTTTATAACAATATTTTTATACTCCCTCTCTACTTGTATTGCTCAAATTCACATAAACAATAAATCTTTATTATTTATACTACTTTCATCACAATATATGTTATATTTTTTCATATTTATTTATTATTTTCTTTAAAATCTTTTAATTTATACAATAATAGTAAAATTATTTCTATAGTTATATTTTTTGTTAATCTAAAATATTCGATTGAAGATAAAAAAGCATGTCATCATTCTTCATGTAATATTTTAGTAAAATATTCTAAAAATTTATCTTCGTTTTTACTTAAATTAAATTTTTCTTTTAAATAATCTCATGCTCTTCAAATTTTCGAAGTAGATTTAGAATTTTCTAGCTTTGGAATATCACTTAATCATTCATTTGTAGCTACTTCTAAAGCAATATCAATAATAATATCATTATTAAATTGTCTAAATGTTCAAATTAATCAAGCCATTTCAATATTATCTTTATTTTCAGAATAAAAATGCTTATCTAAAGTAGTAAGAAATTCATTATATTTGTTATCAAATCAAAAATGATTAATAATTTCTTTGACTTCTTCTTTATCCTTATTTATTTCAATATTTATTCATGTTAGATTATTTGATAATTCATTAAATTTATGATTAATTATTTTTTTCTTTAAACTATAGAAAATAGGCGATAAGTTGTCAAAAACTTCTGAATTAGCTTGATAATGTTGTGATTTTAAAATATTTAAATAAATATTTAATTGTCACTTATTAAAAAATTTTATGAAATATTCTAAAAAATTATCAAATAAATTTGTCATATTTTCTACTTCATCATAATCTATACCAATTCTACTATATTTATAAATATCTAAAAAATTATCTAATAATCAATAATTACAGCTAATATAAAACATTAAACGATAATATCTTTTGTTTAAAAACATTTTCTCAATTAAAAATTTTTCTAATTCTTTATTTAAAGAAATAGAAGCTAATAATTGAATCAATAAATCTCAAGTTCTGTATTCTAACTTTTCTAATTCTTCAGAATAAATAATTTCTGAATTTTCAATATATTGATCTTGATCTATAATTACATCAAATTGTTCTAATACATCATTTTTTTCTTGCTCTGTTAAAACCATATAAATTTCTAATTTATTAAATTACTTAATGCAATAATCATACTGCTAATACTCGCTCAACTTCATAAGATACTAAATGCATCAACTAATTTACTTTTATCATTTGTTTTTTTAAACTCTTCTAACAATTCTTTTATTTCTTCTTTATTATCAATAGTTCACTTATTAATTAAATCAACTAATTTATCAACTTCATTTGTTATGTTTTTATTATTATCTCAAATTATTATATCTCATCAAGCTTGAATATGAGTTCAGGCTGAAATAAAATGATTTTTTTCTTCTAGTTCATCTCACTCTTTTTGAACTTTAAGTTTTATCATTCTAAAAAATTTATTTCTTGGATGATTTTGATATTCAACATTTAATACATTATATTTTTCAGAAAAATTATCATTAATTTTTCTTATTATATAATAACCTTTTTCTATTTCTTTTAATATTCATTCAATTGTTATATTTCAAGATTTTAAAATTACTCATTCATTTTTATAAACGCAATTTCATTTTAAATCATATATATCTACATTATCTGTTATAAATGTCTTAAATCACATAAAATTAATTTAAATAATAAAATCTAATTATTCTCCTCTCACAATATCCCTCTCCTCCTCACTCAACCAATACAAATCAAAAACCATATCATCTATCTCCCCATCACACTTATCAATCTCACCTTTCAACTCCAAAATTACCTTCTTATAACTATCAAAATACTCCTCCCACTCATCCTG
>JASFZI010000054.1:0-4441 GCA_045107135.1 Candidatus Altimarinota bacterium | reverse complement strand
TATATTCATTAAAATTTTTGATAGAATGTAGAGAATTATTAGTAATAACTGAAGTACAAATTCAATAAAGTGAAATTAAAGCTATTATCAAACCAGATAATCACAATAATATAGAATAATTATCTAATAATACTAATCACAAAAGTGCAAAAATATACAAAATTGTTAATACTATTAATGAATTATTATAGTGCTTATAATCTATCATTTTTCAAAATAAATACATTATCGCTATAGATATTACTGATAAAAAAGATAAAGAAAAACCTAATTTTAATTCTGTTCATACTTCATTGTATATCAAAATTGGAATTATTAATTCTATAAGTGGTATTGAAAAAGCTAAAGTAAAGAAAAAAGTTCACAGAATCGAGAAAACTATTTTTTTATTGTCTTTTAATATTTTAAAAAATTTTACATATTTTGTTTTTCATTTTGAATAATCAAATTTTACATCTCATACAAAATAAGCCGATATAAATAAAAATATTCATACAACAAATGCTATATTTATATTATAAAATGAAATAATTGTTCAAAATAAAGCAGGATAAAACATTTTTGAGATAATTTTAAGTGATTTTTTTATTCATTCAAAATTTCATCTATTTTTAAATGTAGTTAAATCAAACTGATTAATATTATAATTCATATAATATGATCAATTAAAAAATCAAAATATTATTCAAACAATATATATATTATTTATAACTTGTTCTCATAAAAAAATTATAAACAAATAACTTATTATTAGTCAGAAAAAAGATAAAAAGTGAATTATTCTTCTATATCAATACTTTACAAAAAACGAATTTAATATTATTCATACATAATGTGCAATAAAAAAGAAAATATTAAACAAAGCAATTATTTGTATATCTCAAGTTTCTTTCCATAAAAAAATATTTAAAAATATTTGAAAAACATTTTTTCATCATCTAAACAATGTGTTAGATATAAGAAGTCGCAGTGAATTATAATTTAATTTTTTCGTCATTATTATATAGTCTATTATGTTCTATTTTTAATTCTTCTTTTTGTTTATTTTTAACTTCATTCCAATCTCAATTACCTGCTCCATTTTCTAAAATTCTTCCAGAAAATTTTTTATAACATCTCTCTAACACATTATCTATAGAACTAATTTTTCATTCATTTTCTAAAGCATGAAGAAGACAAATATAATCCCAGAAAACATCTCAAAGTTCATCTTCCAGATGAACAGAATTATTATTTTTAATCTCTTCCTCAGCTTCTTGTATTTCTTCTTTTAATCAATCTAAAAATGTTTGATGTCATTTATAAAATGGTATTTTACTTTCCACAAAAAATTTTATTCTTTTTGCTGAAAGACTTTTAATTTTTTTATGCATAATTATTTTATTAATGTTTATTTAATCCTCATCTCAAGCGCCCAACTCCAATTTCTCACTACCTGGCAAAGCTTGTCACATCAAACTTTCAAGTTCTCAATACATTCAGGTAACTGCGTAAGTTGCTCTTTCTAAATCTTTTTCTCTTTTTTTCCAATTCCTTTCCATTGATCTTCTCTCAGCGTCAATTCAAGATTTCAAACTTGAAAAAACATCAACCATCATATTTATTTTTCATGAGAATTCTTCTGAAGACAAATATTTATAAAGCATTTCCATTTTTATATCTTTTCATTCTAGAGATTTTTCTACTTTTGAAATTGAAATAAGCTTATCTCTAAGCATATTAGCTACAGGTATGGCAAAAGATGGTATACAAACCATCACATCATTAATCATTCCAAAATTTTTAAGACCTTTTGGCAAAACTGTAGTAACCAAAATAGCAATATTTCAGTTTATTTTTAGTTTATCATCTTTTAATTTCATAACCCAAGCATCCGTCCAGGCTTTTGTGTTTTTTGATTCCCAGATAATTATTCAAGCCTGTTGCCCAAAAGAATTTTTAACATTTTGAATTAAATCAGCTCATTTAATTCAAGTAGGTACATCTTCTATATTATCAATTGGGAAAGCTTGAATAAGAGAATCTCTTAAATCATCTTCTTGAATATCTCATTGAATTTGTTGACTTCATTGTTCTGCTTTTCTCTTTAGATCATCAATAGTTTTCTTCATTTGTTCTTGTTGTTTCAACATTTCAAGATCTTTTTTTCTATGCTCTTCTCCTATTCTTTCTAATTGTTCATTTAATTCTTTCTTAGAATTTTCTTTAAGTTTTTCTTCTACAGAGGCTTCTATTTTTTTCTTTTCATCAATTAATTTTTTCTCCATTTCAAGTTCAAAGTTCTTTTCTTTATTTTCAAGATCTCTTTGTTTTTTTATAAATTCTAATTCTTTTTTCTTTAACTCTTGTTGTTCAACTTCAGCTTTTTTAAGTCTTTCAGACATATCTTTCATTTCAAGCTCTACTTTTTTTCTTTCTTCATTAGCTTTTTTTTCAGCGAAAACTTGTGCTTTTTTTCTCATTTCTGAAGTTTTTTTATCCATTTCTTCCTCAAAGATTTTTCTTTGTTTTTCTTCCTGTATTTCTAATTTTTTTGCTTGATCTTTTAAAAGCTCATCATATTTATGATTAGCTATTTTATCTAAATCTATTTCTGTATTACAATTTGGACATATTATTTTTTGAGCCATATTTAATTAATTACTTTTAAAATATCATTATAAAAAAATCATTTTCTCATCATTTTTTCTATTATCTTTTCTCTATTATATTTATTTTTTAATTTTTCATACTCTTTTTTAATATTTTCAAACTCTCAATCAATAAAAGCTTCCTCTAAAAAAAGTTCAGATAATTCTTTTCTTTCTTGTCTTCCAAAAAGTTTTTGTTTAATATACAATTTTGATTTTCATTTTGATTTATAAACTCTTATTTTTGATTTTATAACTTCTTCTTCTTGCAAAATATTTCTTAATTTTTCATCTATTATATATCTAATCTCCTCTTCTCAAATTCAACCATACTTTTTTCATTTTTTAGAATTAGGTCAAAATTTGAAAATTAATTTTTGTTCTAATTTTTTTGGAGAAGGATAATATTTGAGATAATACCAAATACTATAGTCTATAATTCTTTGTGAAATTTCCATGAGTTTTTAGTTACTAAGATACAACCTCTCTCTTGAATTCTCTCCCCTTATCAGGGGAAAGAAACTACAATTCTAGTACATGTAGCCCTTTTCTCCTGATAAGGAGAGAAGATTCAGATGAGAGGTCTTAATCTAAAATTATATCTACAACTTTTAATAATAAATTCTTATTTCACATCCATGAGTCTTCTGATATATCAAAAATCAAACTAACATTTTTTTTACTTCTTTTGATTTCTTCATAATAATCTCACATAAAAAATGCAAATATTTTAAATCAATGTTTGGATGTAAATTTTAAATGATCTCTTCATTTTCATAAAAATTCTATTTTTATATCTCTCAAATTTTCAACCATAAACAATGGTTTTGGATTTCAGATTCCAAATGGTTTATATTTATTAACATTATTTAAAAAATCAAATCAGAGCTCTTCTAATCTTATAACTTTATCAACTACTAATTCTTTTTTATTATTTTTAAAATTTAATAAATTTAATTCATTTATTATTTTAGTTTTAAATTCACCAAATTTTTCCTTTTTTATACTAAACCCTGCAGCTTGTTTATGTCATCCAAAAGCTATAAAATAATCTTTGTATTTTTCTAATACATCAATCATAGAAAAGAAATCTGGACTTCTACAACTTGCTACTAGTTTATCTCATTCATCTTTTAAACAAATACATGGTCTATATAATTGTTCTGTAATTCTTCCAGCTACTATTCATATAATTCAATGTTCTATTGCAGGTGAAATATAAAAAATAATATTATCATTTCTATTTATTTTATTCATCGCATCATTCACAAATTCCTTTGTTAGATATTTTCTTGTTTCATTTAATTTTTCTATTTCTGAAAGAGTTTGGTTTATAGTAGAACTATTATTCAAAATTAGATTAACAGCCTTATATGCCGAGTCCATTCTCCCCGCAGCATTCAATCTCGGTCAAATATGAAAACCAAAAACATCAGCATCCAAATCCTCATTAATTTTATCTTCTATTAATCTTCTTATTCAAATACTTCTAGATTTTTTAATTTGTTTTAATCATTCTTGAACAATTATTCTATTTTCTCAAGTAAGCTTCATACAATCCGCTACTGTTCAAATTGCAGCGATATCAATAGATTCAAGCGTATATTTTTTTGCTTCTTTCTCTTCCATAAATTCTTGAGCCAAAGCTTGCATAAGCTTGAAAGCAACTCACGCTCATGCTAAATTTTTATACAAATAATCACAATCTTTTCTTTTAGGGTTTATTATTGCAACTGCTTCTTTTGAAATTTCTTCTCATAATTCATGATGATCTGTAACTATCACATCTACTCATTTTTCCTTAGCATATT
>JASFZI010000053.1:0-4403 GCA_045107135.1 Candidatus Altimarinota bacterium | reverse complement strand
AAAATCAAATTGTTTTTTAGTATCATTAGATTTATTCCCATCACCTTGTATCCAATCAAATTTTCAATCATTAGTACAAATATATCAATCTAGACTTATAGCTAAATTTAAGACTATTTTTCTCATAACTTTTTACATAAGATATAAATTTTTAAATTTAATCTTATACATAAATGTAAAAAAGACAATCAAAAAGAGATACTATGTAATAATGCTTTATATCTCTTTTTATATCAAAAATAGTGGAGCTATAGACACAACTCATGTTCATAGAATTATACTGTTTTGTAAGGTTAATAGAAAGAGATAATTTAATATTTATTTTGAAAATATCTCAATTTTATCTCAAATTAGTAAATTTGGATACATCTCCAAAATTTCTCTATAATAAATTTTTACATTATTTCATATTTCAAGTCAAAGATTATCATTATCAATAACCTGATCATGAATTGAAATAGCTGTAGAATATTCTAATCAATCTTTATCATTAATATAAACCTGATTTCAATCTTTTCAATTTTCAATTTTATATATTTTTCATTCAATATACATACTATTTTCACTTAATAATTTTGCATATTTTGGTATCAAATTATTTTTCTCTCAAATTTTAAACATATCTCACTTTAATTTTAAAGTATTTCATATCTTTATATCTGAAAAATCAAATTTTGAATTAGTTCATAAATTAGGAATACTCAATATGGATGTATATTCATATCCACTATTATCTCTTATAACAATTTGGGAACCATCTTTTCAATCTTTTATTTCTACAATTTTTCAAACAATAGTTGAGACTTTATCTTGTATTTCTGAAATTTCTGATCTGGTTTGACTTTGTTTATCAATGTTTAAATTATGATTAACATCATTTTGTGAACAAGAAACTAGTCATGTTAAAGAAATTAATCCAATAGTTGTAAGTATTTTTTTCATTGTAAAAGTTATTAAATTATAATAATTAAGGTTTGTATTTAATACAACGATTCAATCTTCAAAAAAGTGACATTAAATTAAAATAACACTATTTTTATTTTGTACTCATATGGTAATGATATGAACAGTATCTTTTTTAGTGCAAACTTGCCAAATAGCTTAAAATAGAGAGAAAGAGCTTATATGAAATTAGGCTCTTTTATTATCAATAGTTTTATAAAAAAATAATCATAAAATAAACACTATTAATATAATAAAGGGTAATGCATTGTAAACTGTATCAAGAGTAAATATTTCAGCCATATATCAAGCAATTGTTCAAAAAACAAAATATCAGATTGACCCTGCAAATGAAAAGATTGAAAGTATAGTTGATTTATGAGTTTTAGGAGAATATTTTATTAAATAAGTATTTCAAAGTATCATTATAAAACCAAACAAAATTGATAATAATATAATTGGTAATAATCAAATCAAATTATCAAAAATACTAAACATAAAACTTATCATTATAAGTCATATAAACATAAAATTTAATATTGAAAAAATTCAGACCCAACCCTGCATCTTTTTAATAATATAACTTCAAAAAGCTGAAAAAGCTGATATAAAGAAATATATTATTCAAACATCTTTTATATTTATTCATATCTGTTCTAAGTATGGTTGATAAGTAAACCAATATATATTTGCAATTCCAGAGAATAATAATCATCAAAAAATTATCATATATAACATTTTTTTCTTTTCTACTAAGAAAAGTAATGCTTTTTTTATATGTTTAAAGTCTGTTGTTTCTTGTGAAAATTCCTGCTTTGGAGAATATATAAAAAATACTAATATTATAGCTATTATATAACAAATAATTGAAGCTATAACTGGATACAGTTCATTATAAAAAAATAAATATCAAGCTAATAGTGATGATAATGCCCTTCAAGTAAATAATGTAATATATTGATTTGATTGTATTTTATCATATTCTTTTACTTCTCATTCCTCTTCTAAATTATCATGTATAAGTGCTTCTAAATTTCAAGAAGTAAGAGCGTATCAAACTCATAAAAAGAAAGCTGATATAAAAAATAAATATAGTTCGGTTGCCCATAAATAAAATGTGAATCATATTATTCAAGCCAATAATCAAAATATATAAATTTTCTTTCTTCAAAATCTATCTGACCATCATCAAGAATGAACTTCAAATAATAAAGTAACTAATCAAGTAATAGTACTAATTAAAATAGCATTACCTACTCAAAAGTTTAAATAATTTACAAAGAAAAAATACCAGATAGGAATAAGGAACACACAGGCTTCAAAGAAGTTTATTATATAAAACAATAATATATTATTTTTTAATTTTTTATTCATTTTTTATATTTAGAACTAATTATTAATTATAATACCTAATTTAATTTGCAATCAAAATAAAAAAGCATATACTTATTAAGAATATATACTTTTTATATACGGTTTATTGGTGGAGAACAAGACACAACAACATTTCACAAGATTATCCTTTATACAAAGGTTAAGAGATGAAGATAATTAATATTCTAAAATTTCATCTAATATTTTAAATATATTATCATTATAATTAGATGATTTAAGCTTAATTATCAAATTAGATATACTCTTACACCTTTCTATTTCTGATATAATATTTTCATTTACATAAAAAAGGAAATTATCATATACATCAGCCATTTTTACTATAAGTGCTTCTTCTCAAAAATCAACACATTTTTTAACTATATCTTCAAGTATTTCATCCTTAGGTAAGTCCTTTGATTTAGAATTAGCTATAACTATTTGTAATATATCTTCTCAAAAACTATTTCTAATATTATCTTCTCATATAAGAGTATCTTCTAAAGCATCATGGAGTAGTCCTGCTATTTGAATATCTTCTGAATACAATTATTATACAAATATGTCCCAACTCTTACACTATGATAAAGAGCTGGTTTTTTTTGATCTTCTTTTGGGTAATATTCCAATAGTAATCTTAATGCTTTTTCAAATTTAAATCAATTCATAATTATTTATTTTTTAGGAATATTATCAAAAGTAATTTTTTTTAAACTATTTATAAAATCATAATCTAATCATAATTCTTTTTCATATACTTGAAATGAAGTTCAAAATATTCATTCATTATAGTTAAATCATAATAATTTTGAATATTTTCTAACCACTTCCTCATCTTCTCATTCTATTTCAATATATGGCTTCAATCAAGGCCATAAATCAATCATTATCTCTATTTCATCATTTATATCCCATATTTCTCTATATGTTTCTTGATAAGATTTTTCATTTAATCATAATTTTTTAAAAATACTAACCATTATATCAAAATCCTTAACAACAGTTTCTAACTCCCTAATAGAGTTGATATCATTAACTAAAAGGTTTTCTTCTTTATATGTGCAAGTAATTTTATCTCACTCATCTCTTACCCTTAAATAACTTCATCTTTCATTATTTGGAGTTTCAAAAATTACTCTTTTCATAAAAGTATTTTCTTTACTACAAATTCATCACAAATCTTTAATCTTTTGTATTATTTCTTCTCTATTTATATTAGTAAAGACTACTTCATATTCTGTTTTCATATATATTATATATTATTTTATATATTTCATTATTATTGCATCAAAATTATTTTCTTTTCACCACCTTAAAGTTCATTCTAATTTTTCTGGAATATTTTTATCTACTATTTCAAAATTTACTTTTTTATAATAATTTTGGATATCTCTTTTACAGGCTAAAAAAAGATTATTATCATTATAAAATTTATTTTTCAATAAATCATTTATCATTTCTATTCAAAGTTTTTTTCATCTATATTTTTCATCCACCCATAAAGATGATAATTCATAATCACTTCATCAAATATTAAATATTCTTCAAAAAGAAATAATTTTATCACCTTCCTTATAACATATAAAATCATCTTTTTTTATTTCATAATATGATAATCATTCATTATCAATAAGTCATTCAATAATTTCATAATCATAATCTGAGAGATTATTTATTTTTTGCATAACCTAATCAATTAAAATTAAATTTTTTTTTATAATATAACTACTTTTATAAAAAACACCAGTATAAAACTGGTGTAATTGTGTCTACAATTGGTAATGATATGTTCGGTACTTTGTTTACTACAAATTTGCTAGATAGCTTAAAATAGAGAAAAAATTATATTAAATTAGAATTCAATTATAAATAAGTTATAAATAAGATAAAAATTGAGTTTTTTATAAATATAGATAAAATAGTATTAGAATAAAATATAACAAATACATTAAAATGAATAATCAAAATATTAATATAAAACTTAATAACAATAGTAATAGTAATAGTAATAGTAATAGTAATAGTACAAATATAGAAAATTGTGAAAAAATGAATGGATTATTAGTGACTTAGAACATTATTGAAAA
>JASFZI010000052.1:0-5020 GCA_045107135.1 Candidatus Altimarinota bacterium | reverse complement strand
AAATTTACAGTTGAATTTAAAACATCATTAGTTTTTAATTTATAATCAGCAGTAAAATAAGTTTTTTTATAACTTCATGCACTTTCTGAATAATAACCAACTTTTAGAGGTCAAAATTTAGTAAATTTTATATTATCAGCAATAATAGTTTCTTTAGATTGAAACCATCATCATCACTCTCCAGAGTTATAATAATTATTATAATGATGAAAATAAACATCAGGATAATAAGTCCATGTTGATAAAATGGAATCAAATTTATACGAATATACTCAAAAAGTATCTTCAGTAGGAGTAGAATGATCTCATGAATAAAATGAACACATAATATCTCATTTATAATTTAAACAATTATAATCTTGATAAGAAGTTCTAGTAATATTTATTCATAAAGGATTTTCAGGAAAATCTATAGAAGAAGAATTTTTTAAAATTCATAAATCTACATCATAAGCCCAAGTAGTTCAGTATAAAGAATTTCAAGAAACACTATATAAAGTACTTCAATAATCACTTCAATTATATTTAATTTGATATGAAACAGTTCATGAAATAAATATATGTTGAATATTTGGTCAAGGAATTTCTGTAGTTACAAATCAAATTCAAGTTTCATTACTTATATTAAAAGTATACCGACTAGGTCACTGGTAATGTTTAAAATATAATTGTCATTCAAGAAAAAACCAACTAGGAGCACTAGTATGAGAATAAGTCCGAGCGAAAGCATTTTGATAAAAATTATCTTCTTTTTTATCATATACAATGACATATGAAGTCTTGTATGAAGAACTACTTTGACTAGAATGAGAACTATATGGCTTTGTTATGAAATATTGAAATCTTTCAGTTTCTATAGTTTGATATTTTCAGTACCGAGAATTAAGATAGGTAAAAGCACTACAACTAAAAGGAGCAGGACTAATTGCTTGTCATAAATGATTACGAAAACAAGTAGCACTTCAATTAGAAATAAAATATCATCAATCTTCAATATATGTATATTGATTATCTAAAAATCATTCTTGCTCTGTTCATATTTTATGAAGAACAAAAGTAGAATTAGAATTAATAGAAGCCAAAGTTATAGATTCTGCAAATAATTGATTAATTCATAATATAAAAAATATAATTCAAAATAATATTATTTTTTTGATCATAATTTGAAAGATTTAATAGATAAAGCAATTACAGAAAAGGCGACAAAGAAAATAGACCAAAACCAAATGAGAAAAGTAAAAAATAAGTCTTGTGATAAATAATAAGCTCAATCTTCTCATAAAAATCAGGCTCTATAAACTTGCCCAGTTCATGTATAAACTGGTAAATTAATATCAATACTTCAAGTAAAAGATGAACATTCTAAGTCTTGAATAAGTTCTTCTCATTTTTTAGTATTAATATTTGTAAATGTACAATCTCATAAAATCATAATTATTTATGGTTAAGAATAGAAAAAATAAATCATAGAAAAAACAATGAAAAGAATAGAAAAGTTAGTCAAAAAAGATTTTGAAAGAAAAATCAAAAAAAGTTTATGAAAAACTGAGTGAAAATTCAGCTTGAATATAGTAAATCAAACATGTTTTATTTTTTATAAAAGTAAAAGGGAGAGTTTTAATTCTCCCTTTTTTCTTATCCTCTTCTTGTGATAAATCCTTTCACGAATCCAAAGATAAGAAAGACTGCCAATAAAGGTAGAATTATTGGTAATAATTGCATACCAACACTAATAAACGATTGAGCCATGTTTGCGATACCAGTACCTAAGGCACCGATTTCAGTGGCATCAACTGTAACTAAAGCATCTGGACTAACAGTAGCTCAAAGCGATAGTAAAGTTATCAATCCTAAACCCATTGCAGTAAATATATTAGTCATAACTAAAATATTTAAGAAATAAAATATGGAGCTCTATTTAAAAATAAGAGCATAAAAAAAGACCCCTATGTATTGAGATAAGGAGAGGCAAAAAACCTCATCTCATACATAAAAGCCTCTATGTTTAGTTTTAATAAATAGACTAGAACGAATTAATTACATCTTTACAGTTTTAAGTAGATCAATTAATTGTTCTTCAGTAACAGTAATGTACTGATTTTGGTCATAATAAGATTTAATATCTTCAGACCACTTCTTTTTAATAGTTTTCAATTTTACTAGATTAAGAACTGTACCAGCTCTCTGTCAATTTGGAATTGTGAAATCATAAGTAGAAACAATAAAGTTTCAGTTCTTATAAATCTCCTCTTTCTTTATTGTAGGTTTTACCTGCGACATAACAAAAGAAGTTAAAAAATAAAAATACCTATAGATATTCAAGAACCAAAAGGAACTTTCAAATATCTATAAGTATTATATAGAAAATAGATTAAAAATCAAACTTTAATTTACATAATGTAGTAAATTAATTTACATAAAGTAAGTTTAATGATTTCAATTATTATTTTTATGACTTCAGTAAAACCAAATTAAAAAATTTATTTTATCATCATAAGTTGTTAATTCAACTCATGTAGTTTCAACAACTACTTTATCAAGTTTTATTTTAGTTTTATCATCAATTCTTATCGATTTAGGATCTTTCATAATAAATAGATTATATAGAATAAATAGACTTTATGTAGTATACTTATTTACATTTATTTAGCAAATCTGTTTTATTATTGCGATTTTATAGCTTGAAATAGCAAAAAAGATTTTTTAAAAAAGTATTAGAAAATTAATGTAGAATTAAGGTGCTATGGATATAATAGATGTTTCTTAATTTTTAGAAGTATCAATTATTATACAAATTATTTTATAAATTCTATTATTTTTTTGTTGCTGATTCATTCAAATCATTTCCTTTTTTCTTTTATTTAAAATCTTTTTTTCATTAGAGGTTAAAACTCAAATACATATTTCAATATCTTCATCTGTATAATTTAATTTATTTTTTAGAGCTAGAGTAAATAAGTGCTTACGATTTTTTCAGTAAGTTTCGCTATAATTGTTCATAATTTATTTTTTAAAAAGTATTATTTAAGTGTTTAGTAATGAAAAAATCAAGGATTCTATCTCAATATTTTTCATATAGTTTTTCAAAAAATAGACTTTCAGTTTTTATAGCTGTATAATTATCCATATAGGCACTTGCCATAGATAGATATAAGCTAATTTTTTTATGTGTTATATTAGTAACTAATATATCTTTTCTTTCAGGTCTTTTAAATCTCTCAAAAGTAGATGTTTCTTTATAAACTTCAATAATATCTAGATCATAAAACTTATTAAAATAATCAAGAGCATATTGTTTTGAGTATTTAAAAAGAGCATTAATTGAATTATTTGTAAGTTCTCTTATTGCTCTTGATTTCTTTCTATACTCTAAACGAGTAATAGGGAAGTCTTGGGTTATGTAATCTTTATAGATATTTTTTCAATCTACTTTCGTTTTATGTTTATTTTTTTCAAGAATATCTAGTTTTTTGTTATACAAAACTAATTCATGTCTATCTAATTTTATATTTTTATAGGTTGGTTCGCTTCATATTCAAACTCAATATTCTTTTTTCATCTTATTTTTATAGTATTTTATGAAGTCTTTGACTTCTAAATTTCACCAATCAATACAATAATCAATTCTCTTTACTATATCATTTTTATTTCTATCAATATCAAAAATAGAAAGAATATAATCAAAATAATCAAAATATGCTTTAAAAAATAATCAATCAAATTCGATAGCAGTATAAACATTTCTATTTTTCTTTTCAGTAGGTTGTTTTATTTTTATATTACAGATAATATTATTTTCTCTGTCGATTATTTTGTAATATTTCATTTGTTTTCAGAATCACCAGTCAAAGAAAGTTATTTTAAATCAAAAGCTTAATAAATATTCATTAGAATTTTCACAAAGTCAGTTTAGAGTATTTAAAATCTCTAATCAGTCAGGAAGTCTAATAGTTAGAAAATCTATATTTTCATAGTATACAAAAGGATTAAGTTTTAATATCTCATTCGTATGCTGTATTGTAGTTTTAGATTTAGTCATTTTTTTTAGTAATTAAATTCTAAAGTTCAGGGATTTTTTCGTTTGGTCGATTTCTAGGAGTTTTTAGCTGAATTTAAGAGTTTTGAGGTTTCTATTCGCCCTACATTATTATTGTAGGGCGAGTATGTTTAGTCAGTTGTTATTAAATTACTAACTATAAACTCTCAATTTTCATACTTTCAATTTCTAATTTCGCTGTGTGTAAAATCTCTAAGTAGCTGTTTTATCTTTGTTTGTGATAACTGTGTTAGAAGCATAGTTTTTATTAATTCAAATAATCAATTTACTTCTTCAATATTTTCAAATTTATTAATCATAATTTTTAGGTAACAAAATAAAGAGCAGTTTTTAATTGCTCTTGAAATAAGGATTACCGAAAATACATTTTTGAGTTTTTTAACTTGGCTATTTAATCAAAATATCGTTCAGATTGTGTTCTATAAAGTCCACCAAAAAACACTACATAAACTCCTAAAAATATATTTTCAAGTGATTTGCTTGAATGTAAGTTTTTGGGAGTTTTTTTAATAATATAATTATAACTTAAAATGAGATTAGGTGAAATTAAACAAATAATAGGTAAGATTCTGAATGAAAAAAATCTAATAATAATAATTCAGCATATGAACTTTCACAAAAAATACTTTTATGAGAAATATGTTCATTAATCAAAAATAGAAATAAAAATTTATTTTAGTAAAGAGTTCAAATTATCTTCAATAAACTCCACCAATTTTGATATAAACTGATATAAAAAGAGATATAAAGCATTATTACTTAGTATCTCTTTTTGATTGTTTTTTTTAGATTTATGTATAAGATTATTTGTAATAATTTATATCTTATATAAATGTTATGAGAAAAATAATCTTAAATTTAGCCATAAGTCTAGATTGATATATTTGTACTAATGATTGAAAATTTGATTGGATACAAGGTGATGGGAATAAATCTAATGATACTAAAAAACAATTTGATTTT
>JASFZI010000051.1:0-15780 GCA_045107135.1 Candidatus Altimarinota bacterium | reverse complement strand
AAGTAATATAATGTCTAATTAATTAAATAAGAATATATACTTCTACTTCCTCTTATTCTTATGCCCTTTCTTAATTCCAATAATTGTATCTCTTAATTCAGCTGCTTTTTCATATTCCATATTTGCTGATGCTATATCCATTTCAAGCTCTAGTCTAGCAATCTCTTTTCAAATATCCTTTTTGTCTAATAAAGAATAATCCCTTTTTGTTTTATTGGATTTTAATCACATATCCTTTATCTCAGAAAAAATAGTTTTTGGAGTAATTCAGTTTTTCTTATTATAATTATCCTGAAATTTTCTCCTATAATTAGTTAAATGTATAGCTTTTCTCATTGCTTCTGAAACGATTAATCAATCAGCATTACAAAGCTTACCATTATCAAGCCTGTATAATCAATCATCCTCTTTAATTAAGTCATCGATATTAGTCTTTTTAAGTTGTTCAGAGTACATATAGACTTTTCAGTTTTCATTTCTTGCAGCTCTTCAAATAATTTGAATTAATGCAGAAGTAGATCTTAAAAAACCTTGTTTATCCGCATCTAGTATGGAAATTTTACTAACTTCTGGTAAATCAAGTCATTCTCTAAGTAAATTTACTCATACAATTACATCAATTTTTCATTCTCTAAGCTCTTTTAAAATCTCTAATCTTTCAAGAGTTTCTACTTCACTATGTAGATATTTAACTTTTACTCAGTTATCAAGTAAATAATCAGTTAATTCTTCACTTGATCTTTTTGTAATAGTAGTGATAAGCATTCTTTCATTACTTTCTACTATATCTGAAATATTTTTCATAATATCATCAACCATAAAATCCATAGGCCTCTGAATAATTTCAGGATCTAATAATCCAGTTGGTCTCATCATTTGTGGAATAACTCTACATTTTTTTGATGATTTCCATTCTCAATCTTTTATTGGATCAAAATTGAAAAATTTATCAGGATCATCACAACTTTTTCCTATATCATATTTTCATGGAGTTGCAGAAACTGCTACTACATTTTGTATTTTATTTTCAAATTCATCAAATTTAAGTGGTCTATTATCCATTGCACTTGGTAATCTAAAACCATTTTCAACTAAGTTTGTTTTTCTTGCTTTATCTCAAGCATACATTCAACCAATTTGAGAAAAAGTCATATGAGATTCATCAACTAAACAAAGAAAATCCTTTCAAAAATAATCCATAAGTGTTGCAGGTGAATTACCTTCTTTTCTTCAATCTAAATATCTAGAATAATTTTCTATTCAGTTAACATATCAAACCTCTTGCATCATCTCCAAATCATATTCTACTTTTGTCTTTAACCTTTCATATTTTAAAACATCTCATAAATCCTCTTTAAAATATTTAAGTCTTGCTTCAAGCTCAGCCTTTATATCTGGAATTATTTCTAGTATCCTATCTTTTGTGGTTACTGTATGTTTTGCTGGAAAAATTTTAGCAGATTGCATATACTCATAAATCTCTCATGTAAGATAATTTCTCGAAGTTATCTGAGTAACCTCATCTCACCAAAATTCAATAGTTATTACTGTCTCAGAGCTTGAAGGATAGATTTCAAGTACATCTCACATAACCATAAAATTACCAGGCTTAAAATCGTTAGCAGCTCTTCTAAATTGAATAGCTACTAAACGTTTTAATAATTCTTCTATTACATACTTTTCCCCTACTTCTATATCAAATACTTGTTCTGTATAAAGAGTTATATCTCAAATACCATAAATACATGAAACTGAAGCTACAATTATTACATCTTTTCTAGTAAGAAGATCTTGAGTTGCAGCATGTCTTAGTCTATCAATCTCTTCATTAATAGTTGCTTCCTTTTCAATATATGTGTCAGTTTTAGCTACATATGCTTCTGGTTGATAGTAATCATAATATGAAACAAAATAATGAACAGCATTATCAGGAAAAAATTCTTTGAATTCTTGAGCTAATTGAGCAGCAAGGGTTTTATTATGAGCAATAATTAAAGTTGGTTTATTTATATTATCAATAATATTAGCCATGGTAAAAGTTTTACCACTTCATGTCACTCACCAAAGTGTTTGAAATTTTTCTCAGTCATATATATTTTTTGTAATCTCTTTTATAGCAAAATCTTGATCCGGACTAGGAGTATATTTTGATTTTAATGTAAATAGTTTTTTACTCATTTAATTTTAATTTAAGTTTTTAAACACTTTTTTAAGTATAACTATTAATTTTAAAAATACAAAAATCAAACTTAGTTTTTTTAAACCTCATTGATTACATCATAATCTAAATTCATATTTCATACAAATGCAAATCAATAAACTTCATTAACTCATTCATATTTTAGTTTTGCTGCAGTTTCATTAAGAGTTGAACCTGATCAAACAAAATCATCAATAAGAAAAACCTTTGAATATTTTTTTATATTTTCATCATTAACAAAAATTGTATTGCGTGCATTCTTAATCCTTCCTTTTCTTGTTTTTATTGATTTTTGAGGGATTGGAATATTATTAGGATAATATTTTATAATATTAACAAATGGTAGTCATAAAAATTTGAGTTCATTTTTTAGAAAAAGTAAAAGTTGATTTTTTCTATCTATACTCCAAGGAGTAATTGCAATTGCTTCAAAATTTCATTTTTTTATAACACATTCTAATTTTAAAATTATTTCAGATATACCTTCTAATATTAATTTTTTATCCTGTGATAATTTAGCATAAAAAGTCATTTCTGCTAATTTTCACCTACCAAATTCCATCCATTTATATTGATCTGCGTAATAAACTCCATCTAAATACACTTTTTCAAAATGTTTTCAAAATATAGGTGTAGCATTTAATAATCAACAGTTATCCTGAATTGAAATTATATGGTTAAAAACTGAAATATAATTTTTTGTTTTTTCTTTTATATTTAAGTTCCTAAACTTACACCATTTTTGTAAACCACTAAATCATAATAATTTTTCTCAATCTGTAGCAAACTTATAAAATATTTCTTCTAATATTTTTTTATCTTTAAAATCTGGTAAATAATCATCATCAACTTTACACTGATATCATTCTAATTCCTTATAATCATCATTTTTTAATGATTTATATTTAGTTTTTGGAGATTTTCATATTTTTTTCAGCTTTTTTTGTTTTACTAATTCCTTTATATATTTATGAACTATAGTTCTACTTAATCAAAGAATATTTGATATCTCAGTTACTCACAACATCTGATTATTATCAAACAAATTCAATATTTGCTTAAGTGATTTAAATTCGTACTTCATAGTATAATAATTATTATTACTGTAAACTGTTTACAGTATAGTGTTTACAGTAAACTATAGATAGTATATCATATATTATATATAATATCAAATTTAATCTAAAAAAATTAGATAATGATTATCAAGTTTTTACAATACATCAACTCCCTTCAAAAAATATTTAATTATCATGTCGTAACTCCATCATTTTGAGGCAAAATAGCTTACTCAAGCTCATGAAATTCAAACTCAGTGTCATGCTTTGGTTTTTCACTCACTTCATTTATCAACTACTGATTGAAAATATGGATATTTTTTTGCTTCTACTGAACAAATCTCATCAGAATATCTAACATTACAATATTCATAAAAACTTAATGTTTGTCAATCACTATTACTAAAATACCATGGCTTTATCAACTTTCATTCATATGTAATTACCTTTCATTTAGTTTCTTCTACTATTTTATTTATATTAGGACTCCTCTCTTCTAAACCATATCAAAGATATTTTTGAAAAATATTTGGATCATCCACTCAATCATAGAATTCTCATGGGAATTTCCTATCTTTGGTAGTATACCGAGTAGCATAACTTCTTGCAGCTATTATAATGGTCTTTATTTTTTCTGTAACTTCACTATTACTAACCTCTCACAATCATTTTAAATAGTCTTCAACCTCTAGACTATTAACAACAATTAATTTATTATTTTTTGCGTAAATAATTAAATCTCACCTAAATTTATTATCATTATATTTTTCCCCAGTATCCCAAGTTGGAATTCTATTCCAAGATGTAATTTTCAAAATACTTTCTGGATCTTTTTTAGGAATTTTTAATACATTAAATTTTTTTCATTTTATATAAATACTATTTCATATTCTCGTAATATCTACTAAAACATCTCACGTTTTAATAGTTATTGCATCATTATTAGGATATGATAATTTGATTTTAATATTTTCATCTTCATTCTGAACTATAACTATTTTTTTATCATTTTTGTATTCAAAATAATCTATTATAAATCATTTTAATTTTAATTTGTTTGAATTAATTGTTTCCTCTAAATCATCTTCAACTCTGACCAAAACATCAATTAATTTCTCATCGGAAAACCTTCCTAAAATATTAAATATTTTTTTTCTGTACACATTAGCAATTGAAATAGGATCTTTTAATAATTCCCTTCTTAAAATATCTAATTGTTTATATAATTTTTCTCATGGACAAGCAGTGTATCAGGCATCTCTATGACCTATAATTGGATATTTTAATTCAGTTTTAAGAGGTTTTTCGCAATCGTCTCATTTACATTCATAATGAAAATATGACTTTTCAGTTAAATCAATATCATATTTAACTATTAAATACTTAGTTAAAGCTTTAAGTGCATTATATTGATTGATATTTACTGGTTCCGCAGAATAATTTCAAATAACAGCTATTCAAATATTAGCTCTATTATTCCATTTATCATGTGCAGCTGTAACATAATCTCAACCAGCTCTTCATTCAAAAATTTCTCAATTCTTTCAAATTAAAAAATTATATCAAATATCTCACCATTCTTTAGTTAATGCATGATATTTATATATTCTGTTTATTCCTTCTATAGAATCTTCATAATCTGATACAGTATGATGGATAACTATTCCTGATACTTTTTTAGTCTTTGTAATTGGCCAAGCTAAAGTATTTCAATTCTCACTATATATTTTAATATCAACAGCTATTTCTTCTCAATAATCATTAAGTAAAATTTCATCCATTTGCCTTAATTTTTCTTGTCTCTCATGATAAACATCTACCTGTTCTTGAGTATAAACTGTATTTTTTTCTTTTTCAGCCGCTTTTTCCCTATCTTTTAGAATTTGCACCCATTCAGGAGAATCTATATACCTATACGATTCATCAGCTCCCCACTCATCTCTAGAGATTATTTTTATATCATTCAACGCAAAAGTTGATGAAATTGGTACAAAAAGTACTAAAAATATTAAAAAAACTTTCTTCATTTTGATTTATATGATAAAATAATAATATATTAGAAATTATATAACTTATATGTCAAAACCATTTAACAAATTTTTGCTTAAAATATTGCTGCTAAGTATTTTTCTTGCACTTAGTTTTAATATATGAGTTAATCTATTAAATGCAACATCAATTGAAGAAAATATAGTAAAAAATAATACAAATGAATCTAATTTCAAAAAAATAAATAATAGCTCAATATGAAAAATATGAGTAGCAATAACAACTAATTTATGAACTAGGTATACTCAAAAATGAGCAGTTCCTGCAACAATATATAGAGATATTTTTTCAATAAGTGAAATTATCACAAATCAAGATAATGCAAACAAGGAATTAATATGAAGTAATATGCAGTCAATAAATGAATATAGAAATATTTTAAAAACAAATGTAAAACAATTACTCGCATCAAGTTATGATAAACCAAAAATATTAGATGCTTTTATTGAACAATTAGAATATAGATTTATTATATGAGCTGAAAACCTTGGAACACTAAATAAGCAAAAAACTATATTTCTGAATAATATGACGGAATCCGATTGATGAATAGAAACATTAAAATTGAAAATTGAATCTGATTTTACAAATAATAATTCAGAAGAAAGTTTAGAAAATATAAATAAATATTTAGAATTAAAACAAGAATATTATTATTCTAGAACTTATATTGTTTATATAAACCATTTCTTAGCTGAATACAATTATTTGAATAATTATAATAAATTACTACTTGATACACTTATAAATAATAAGGATGCTTTGATAAAAGATGCTTTCGTAGTAATTCCAGATTCTTGATCTGAGTTATTAAAAAACTTTAATTTGATTTATACTGAGGATGAAATTAAACAATAAAAAGAGAAAAGAGTCCTATATCCAATAATGGATATAGGACTCTTTTATGTTTAGTAAAAACCAGAGGACAACATATCCAAGTCATCTTGTATACGTGGAAAATCTTTCAGTATTTCTTTTAATGTATCAGGAAATTTATCCCCAAATTCATCTTTTAATTCAGCCATAGCCGAAAGTAACTCTGTTTTTGTTGCTGTTGATGCAGCCAAAAAAATCTTAGCCTCTTTAATAGTCCTCTGTTCCTTGCTACCAGTCATAAAAAACCCTCCGTTCCGTAATGTATGACAAATTTAACAAAATAACAAAAATTCATCTAAATAATAAATCTTGCTAGTCTGCAAACTTATATTACATAAATATAAGCATATGTCAATATATTTTAAAGAATTTAACAGTTGTATTTTTTAATAAACAATAACTTTCTTATTAGTAAAAGCTCTTAATCCTTCTGGGCCATTTTCTTTTCAGTATCATGAATTTTTAACTCATCAAAATGGTAGATGAGGCTGAGATCATGCAGGAGCATTAATAAAAATCATTCCTCATTCTAATTTAGAGGCTACACTCCTACATTGTTCAATATTATCTCAATAAACTACAGCTGAAAGTCATAATTCACTTTCATTAGCAATTTTTATCGATTCCTCAATATTACTAGATTTAATAATACTTGCAACTGGGCCGAAAGTTTCTTGGTCATATGAGGTCATTCATTTCTTTACATCTGCTAAAACTGTAGGTGGGTAAAAATTTGAATCCTTGTCTATAATTTTTCATCAAACTATTAATCTAGCTCATTCTGATATAGTTTTTTGCACTTGAGAATGAATTTTATCAACTAAGTCATGCTTTGCAAGAGGAGGTATTTGAGTTGAAGGGTTCATAGGATCTCACATTTTTTGGTTTTTCATATATTTTCACATTTCTTCCACGAAAACATCATAATGCTTATCTAATATTATAAATCTTTTCGAAGAATTACATTTTTGTCATCAGTTTCAAATACGACATGCGGTAGCAGCAGCTACCATTTTTTTTGTATCAGCATGATCTAGTAAAACAAAAGCATCATTTCATCACAATTCTAATACAGAAGGTTTTAAATATTTACCAGCCAAAGAACCAATTGATTTTCATGCTAATTCTCAGCCTGTTAAATTTACTCATCTAATTTTTCTATTTGAAAGTATATATTCAGATTTTGATGATGAGACAAACATATTTGTATATATTCATTCAGGAAATCAAGCATCCCTAAAAAATTTTTCAATTTGTGCTGCACACATAGGGACATTTGAAGCATGTTTGTATACAGTTGTATTTCAGGCAATGATATTTGGAACAGCAGCTCTTAATATCTGATTATAAGGAAAATTCCAAGGTCATACTCAAAAAATTACTCCTAATGGATCGTAAATATATTTTCATTTTGATCAATTTTCATCAAATGATTGTTCTGCTAATATATTTTCTGCATTATCAGCAAACCATTTAATAAGTTTAGATGTTCATTTTAATCAATTCAATGATGCTGCATAAAGCATTCACATTTCAATTGTTTGAAGTTTAGCATATTCTTCAATATTAGAATCAATCACATCTACTAATTTATAAAACATTTTTTTTCTTTCAGCAAAACTCGTATTTTTCCAATTCAAAAATGCTTCATGTGCAGTATTTATTTTTTCTTCAATAATTTCATCAGAAAATAATTCAAATTCTGCATTTAATTCTCAATTGTAAGGATTAATAGATTGTATTTTTTTCATAATGTATTTTTAAAAATTAATAATTATTTAATTTCATCGGGATATTCAAAATCTAAATCTATAATATTTATTCATTTTGAATCTAATGCTTTAATTAGAACTTGTGAAAAATCGTTTTTATCAATTACTTTATATCATTTTGCTCAGAAACTTTCAGCTAATTTGACAAAATCTGGATTATTAAAACTTAATCAGAAATCTTTAAATCAAGCATCTTTTTGTTTCCATCTAATCATTCAGTAATTTTTATTATTTAAAATGATTACTACTAAATCAAGTTTTAATCTAACAGCAGTTTCTAAATCTCATAAATTCATTACTATTCATCCATCTCAAGTAACACATACAACTTTTTTATCTGGATTAATTCTCTTTGCTTCCATAGCAGATGCAAGACCTGCTCACATTGCAGCAAAGGCATTATCTAAAAGTAGTGTATTAGGCTTATAAGCTCTATAATTTCTAGCTATCCATACTTTATATAATCAATTATCAAGAGCTAAAATATCTTCAACATCTAATGCTTCTCTTAAATCATTTACAAATTTTCTTGGCATCATAATAGAATTATAATCCTCAAGTTTTAAATTATCATGGATTTTTTTAACACTTTTTTCTCTGATTTTATATATATCATCAAAATTCCAATTTGAATTATCTATTTTTTTTTCATAAAGTTTCCAAAATGTATATCAGATATCTCAAATAACTCACATATATGGAGCATAAACAACATCTGATTCAGTTATATAAAAATTTATATGAATGACTTTTATTGAATTTCAACAAAGAACTTTAGTTGGTTTTTCCACTGTATCATATCACACAGAAAGTATTAAGTCAGACTTATCAAGAGCTTCATGAATATAATCTCATGTAGTTAAAGCAGCAGTTCACAAATATTGTTCTCAACATCACTCTACTACTCATTTTCACATTTGACTGGTAAAATAAGGAATATTGTACTTTTTTATAAATTTTGTTAGATATTTAGTAACTCTTTTTCTATTTGTTCATGCTCATATTAATATAATTGGAGATTTTGCTTTTTCAATTTCATCTATAAGTAATTTTATTATTTTATCATCAGGATTTGGTCTTCTTAAAATAGGAATCGGATGTATATGATTTTCATCAATATCAAGTTCTTCTCAAGCTATATCTTCAGGTAATTCAATATGAACAGCTCAATGTCTTTCTTCTTCTGCTATTTTTATAGCATTATTTAATACATAAGGAATTCTTGATCAACTTGTAATTGTTTTTGAATATTTTGTAATAGGTTTCATCATAGCAACTACATCAATAATTTGAAATCATCATTGCTTAGATTTTTTTATTGGTTTTTGACCTGTAATTACTAATACAGGCATAGCTCATAATTGGGCATATCAAACTCAAGTAATCAAATTAGTTGCTCATGGTCATAATGTAGATAAAGCCACACCAATCTTTCAAGTAAATCTACCATAGGTAGCTGCCATAAAAACAGCTGTTTGTTCATTTCTAGTAACTATTAATTCAATCTTTGAACGACTTAAAGAATCAAGAAAATCTAAGTTTTCCTCTCAAGGAACTCAATAAATAGTTTTAACTCAATGTTTTTCTAATATTTTTACAAATATATCTGATGCTTTCATATTTTTAATTTAAACTGTTATAAATGGTGCAAAAATTATTCTATTATTATTTTCTTTAACAAAACTATCATCAAGAAAATCCAAATTTAATTCACTTCTATATCAAGAATTTCATCTTTGAAGCATATTATATCAAACAGTTTTTACTTTATAAAAAATATCATATCTATCACAAGTTCTAGGACATATTTCATCAGTTGCATACATTCATTTTGATGGATTTTTAATAGCTGAAGTATCACACAATCTTCCAGTAAAAATTAAAGCCCAAGGATAATATAAATCTATTCAAATATCAGTATTATTATTTCTATATAAATCTTCTCTTTTTTCCATAAAATCTAAAGCAACTCTTTTAACTCAATGCTTTTTTAAAAAGCTTCTAAAAATATCTAAACTAACTTCTGAAGAATTATAAAACTTCATTTGCCATTTAACTATTTCTTCTCTTAATGCTAATTTTTCTTGTTCTGATTTATTTTTTATTAATTCTCATGCAGGATGTGCCTCATATCAATAAGTATCTATAAGAGGTGTTTTAAGTAATTTATGTATAAGTCTACCGAAACAAATTTTGAGATTTTTATACTTTGTATTTAATAATCTTAAAGTTCATAAATCATTTACAACTACTTCTATAGGGTTTTTTATATTTAACGAATTTAAATATTCTAAAGATTCATCTAATCTTTCAAGCATTAAATTACCAGTATATGGGGTTACAAAAGTAAAGGTTCTTACTTTATGTGGAGGAAAGTTTTTATTAAATTCTCCAAATTTTTGTATAGCTTTTTCTGTTTCTTTTTTTGTAGGAATTAAGTATTCACAATTATCACTTCAATAATATATTCACTCAATTTTATTGAAAACTTCAGGCCCAAATCTTTTCTTTAATTCTCTAATAGTCATGAAATTAACCTCATATTGAGTTGATATAGTTTCAGCTAATTCTCAAGGAAAATTCTGCATAAAAAAAGAGGCTAATTCTCTATCTTTTTTTCACTGAGATAACAGCTTTCAATTATTCAATAAATCGAAATATTCTAAATTAGTTCAAATATGGATATATAAATTCATTTTAATTATTTTTTAATATACAAAATCAACCTTCACAACTTTATTTCAGAATTTTGAAGAAATCTCAGCTTCTCTTATAGAAACTACTTCTTCAAAATCTTTGAATCTATCATTTATTTCAGCAAAATCAACCTGTTCTCATTCAAAAGTTGCAAGTTCATAGACTCATTCTTCATAAGTAGAATTAATAATATCCATTTTATCTTCTGAAGATATTGAGATATCATAACTTTTTATTTCACCTAATTTTTCCTTCAACATGTCTAAAATTTCAGAAGTAGATTTTAATTCAGTATCTCAAAAAATAAAAACTACTTTATCTCATATTTTTGATAAGTTTTCTACATAATCAAAATCTAATCATGAAATAGATTTATTTCATTTTAATACGATGTTTCATGCAAATGTATTCATATTTTTAAATTGGTTATAAGACAAACACCTCTCTCTTGAATTCTCTCCCCTTGTCAGGGGAAAGAGGCTACATTTTCAAATATGTAGCCCTTTTCTCCTGACAAGGGGAGAAGATTCAGATGAGAGGTCTAAATTCAAGTACATATTTAAGATTATTACTTATTTTCTACTTAAAACAACATATAACGTTTTAAATAAGATTTTTAGGTCAAGTAATATATTCCAATTTTCAATATAATAAATAT
Source organism: Candidatus Altimarinota bacterium (assembly GCA_045107135.1). Taxonomy (GTDB): domain Bacteria; phylum Patescibacteriota; class Gracilibacteria; order BD1-5; family UBA6164; genus UBA6164. The sequence goes on along the minus strand of JASFZI010000051.1, from coordinate 4,470 downwards.
CTAAATTTGCCTCATCGTCAAAACTATTAGTTTCTCTTCAATTTACTTGAGACATTCAAGTAATTCACGGTTTAATAGTAAGTAATCTTATATGTTTTAATTGATATTTATCTACTTCTCTTGATTGATGTGGTCTTGGTCATATTAGACTCATATTTCAAAGAATCAAATTAAAGAATTGTGGTAATTCATCTATAGAATATTTTTCTATAAAAGATCATATCCTCGTTTTTCTTGGATCATTTTTTATTTTATATAAAGGTCATGATCTAGATGAAGAAGATTTTATTAACTCCTTTTCGTAACGTAATGCCTTCTTTTTATCGTTCTTTGATACATTATATGAATCCTTGATACAATATTCCCACTTCATATATCTGAACTTGAAAAGATCAAATTTTTTTCATAATTTTCAAACTCTTTTGTTTCTAAAAATTATTGGTCATTTAGGATCTTCTATTTTTATTAATAATCCAACAATTAATAATATCGGTGAAAATATAATTACACCAATCAATCATGCAAAAAAATCAAAAATTCTTTTAAGAATAGTACTCCATTCTGAAAGTGATGTATTTTTTATTTCTAAAGCAGGAATATCATTTACAAGCGACATAGCTGTATTTGACTTTGCTAAATCAAATGAATTAGCAATGTATCTATATTTAATTCAAAAAATTCTTATCAATTCCCACAACTCAGAAATTTCGTAACTTTTATATGAACTTCTTACATATAATATTTCATCAATTTTTCTTGATTTAATCATTCTTTTTAAATCATCAAAATTAATTTTATCTATTCAATCAAATTTATCTTTATTTCATTTAGATAATCAAACAACTTTATACTCATGTGAATTAATGAATGATTTAATTAAACTATTTGATTCTTTACAAGATTTACTACTTATTATGAAAATTCTTGATTTTGATATTAATCATCTTTTAAATAAGATTTTTACTACAAAGCTTATTAATAATCTCTCTATTATTAAAAAAACACTTCAAAATAAAAATGTGAATCAGATTATTAATCTAGGTATTTCAATATGAAAAATAAATCATTGTCATAAATAAACTATAACAGTAAAGAAAACAAATGAATAAAAACTATATATTAGTATTTTTGAAAATTCCTTGATTCTTCACCATGTAGAATCAAACCTGTAAAGCCCATGAATTAAAAAGATTGTAATTAAAACAAATGCTCAAATTAATGAAAATTTAAATAATTCTTCTATAGATATAGTCTGAACTGGAAGATTTATACTAGGAATTAAATCAGTAATAAGCCTAATTTCTCTTGCTAAAAAGAAAGTTAAAAAAATAATCAAAAAATCTGAAAAAATTTTTGTAATTGTAAAATATATATTTACTTTTTTCATATTAAAAAATATTTTTTAATCAATATAAAATTACTTTTTTTAATTCTACATAAAAAAAGCAAAAAATAAAGTTTAAAAAACCTCTCTCTTGAATTCTCTCCCCTTATCAGGGGAAAGAGGCAGCAGCTTAAGTACATGTAGCCCTTTTCTCCTGAGAAGGAGAGAAGATTCAGATGAGAGGTTTTATTATAGATTTTAAAAGATTATTTTCTCCAATGTATTTAGTAATTTATATTTTGAATGTTTATAAAAACTTGTACCAGATATTAGATTAGTTTCTATAGTATTAATTTTTCTTCTAATTAATTCATCTTTTTCTCATTTTGATAAAAATAAATAATCTCATCATTTGACTGAAATATCATTTTTAAATTCTAATATTTGTTCTTGTGTTAATTCTGGTTTTTTATTATTAGAAATAAAATAATCAATTCTGCGTCATAAAAACCTTTCTATTTTATTAACAAAATCTAATTGAGTAAGTCCTGTAGTTTCTCATCACTTATTAGTAGTATTTCAGATATATATAATTTTTGCTTTCGAATCCTGAATTGATTTTTTAACTCATCATATTATAAAATTTGAAATAATTGAAGTAAACAAATCTCATGGTCAAATAATTAAAAAATCTGAATTAATTATAGCATCATGTACTTTTTTATTATGAACAGCATCATAAGAACAATTCATTAATTCTAAATCAGCAATTCAAGAATTATAATTAGCTACATTTGAAATTCTATCCTGACTTTCTATAATATTTCAGTTTCATAAAATTGCTCTTATATAAGCTCTTTTTGTTGTTACAGGTATTACATTTCATTTTACTTCTAATAAATCATGCATAAATTTTATCATTTTATCATAATTTTTTCATAAATTATAGTAAAGTGTGGCCATTAATATATTTCAAAACTTATGTCATTCTATTTTTGATTCTAAAGGTAATTTATATTCTAAAAATATATTATCATATTGTTTTAAATATTCTATAAAATCCTCTTTTTCTCATAAAAGTTTTAATATATCAAAAATACTATAATCTTTAATTTTTCAATCAAAATCAAGAATAGTTTCAAATAATTTAACAAAATTTGTTTTATATTTGCTTAATGAAAGTGAATATAAACATCTTCTAAGATCTCAAGGTGGTGGTAAGTGAAGTCATAATTCATCATCAAAACTTCTCATCAATTTTCAGGTAGTTCTTCAATCATCACTCATAGATACAATAGAGGATACTTCTACCCTATCTCAAAACGTATTTAAAAATCAATCAAGTAAATTTGATTGTCAATTTCATCCTCAGATTGTTGTTATTTTTATCATACTATTTTAAATCTAAACCTTTTAAATATTTTAATAGTTCTCATTTTAATTCATCTCTTTTAAGAGCATAATTAATAACCGCTTTTAAATATCAAATTTTGCTTCCAGTATCATATCTAACTCATTTAATATCTACTCAAAATATATCCTGTTTTTTAATCATCAATTTAAAAGCATCCGCTAATCTAATTTCTCAATCTCATACTCAGTCAGTAGATTTTTCCAAATAATCAAAAATTTCAGGAGTTAAAATATATTTTCATATAACTCATTTTCTTGATTTTGTTTTTTCTTTATTTGGTTTTTCTAAGAATTTTTCAACATTAAAACATTCAGAATCAGTAGAGTTTGTTTCAATAATTCAACAACTTGAAACCTCATCATCTGTGACTGTAATAGTTGCAATAATTGGGGCCTTTTTTTTATCATACGCTTCTACAAGTTGAGTAGCAGCAGTTTTTTCTCAATCAACTAAATCATCTCAAAAAAGAACTAAAAAAGGTTCATCTCAAATAAGGCTTTTTGCCCTCAGTATAGCATCTCAATCACCCTTTGGATATGGTTGTCTTATATAACAAATATTAGCCATAGAATTTAATCATTTAACTGTTTTTAAATAATCAAATTTTCATGATTTATCTAATCTCTCTTCAAGCTCAAAATTTGAATCAAAATGATCCTCTATCGCTCTCTTACTTCTTCAAGTAACAATAATAATATCAGTACAACCAGCAGAAATAGCCTCCTCTACGAGCATTTGCATTATAGGTTTATCAATAATTGGAAACATCTCTTTTGGAAGAGCTTTAGTTGCTGGTAAAAATCTTGTTCACATTCAAGCAGCTGGAATAATACATTTTTTAACTTTATTCATTATGTTAATCAAGGTCAAATCTTAAAAACAATGGTTCTCATTTTTCTTTTATCATAAAAGTTTCTTGCTTATCTCTTAATTCTTCTATTTTTCAATCCTCTAATTGTTCTACATAATTTTCTAAACCAAGTTTAATAAACATTTCTCACATTTTTTCTGGAAAGAATGTATACAAATTAAGTCAAACATTCCTTAATCATTCAGCTATTTTATATAATATATCATTTAATTCTTTGGTCTTGTTTTCATCTTTAACCAATTTCCAAGGCTCTTTTTCATCAACATACTTATTTATTTTATCTAAATATTTGAATGAAATATCTAAAGCTGATTTTAAATTATATTCTCAAACAAATTTATCAAATTCATCAATATAGTCTCTCTTACAATCAATTTTTTCTTTTTCATTAAAAAGTCACTGTTCAGAAAATTTTAAACCTAAAACAACAACTCTATTAACCAAATTCCCAAGATTATTAGCAAGTTTTGCATTATAAGTTAATATTGCTTGTTTCTGATCAAAATCTCAATCTTGTCAGATATTAAAGCTTGATAATAAATAAAGAGTTAATAAATCTTTTGAGTATTTCTCTGAAAATTTCACTGGATCAATTGCATTTCAAAGTGATTTTGAAATTTTTTGTCAGTCAACAGTAAAAAAACCAGTAGTTAATATCTGTTTAGGTAATTCATATCATGCTGACAAAAGCATTGCAGGCCAATAAATAGCATGAAATCTTATTATATCTTTTCAAACTACATGTAAATCTGCTGGCCAAAAGTTTTCATCTCAGTTTTGACAAACTGTCAGATAGTTAAATAAAGCATCATACCATACGTATGTTACTTGTTCTGTATCAAAAGGTAGTGTTATACCAAA
>JASFZI010000050.1:0-4670 GCA_045107135.1 Candidatus Altimarinota bacterium | reverse complement strand
GATGGGGTTATATAAAAAAAGAGGTTATTTAACTAACTCTTTAAAAGTCTTAGTGGATATGAGAAGACCATTGCTAGCAAAGCATGATTTTAACCCTATTAATGGGAAGTTAGAGAGTTTTTATTATCTAACCAAACATGGTAAAAAGTTTTTAATAGAAGAACTTGAGTATAACGAAAATCAAATTAAAGCACCTAAAGGGTTGACAACTATCTATCTTAAGGACTATTTTCACCGAAAATTAACTATTGACTTTCATATTCACTTTAATCAGTGGATTGAATCAAATAATGGTAAAATCAACTTCTTAAACTACTATTTTGATAAGACAGGTAATAACAGAGGTACTGATAGTATCAACTATGTTACTGCATTAAATAGAGTTCATATTGATGAAAAAAATTCCTTTATTCCTGATATTAATACTATTTTCAGTATCAATGACAAAAAGTATCTTTATCTTTTTGAACAGCATAATGGTCAAGATACTAAAAGATTATTTGAACAGTTGTATATCCATATTTTGGCTATCTCAAAAGGTGTTGTATCTGAGAAATACAATATCAAAAAACCACACATAGTTGTTGTCGTATGCGAGCATGAAAGTGTGAAAAAATCAGTCATTCAAAGGCTTCAAAAGGAAAAAGGTATTGAACACTACAATAACTTTTTTATCTTTAAAACCAATAGTGAACTTGAGCAAGATTTTTACAATAATTGGACTTTAATCAGTGGGAAACAAGCTACTTTTCTGAATAACTTAGAAGCTAACCTCTCATAATAGGAGGTGGTTCAAACCTCTGATTTTTCATATTACATTAGTTGATTACAATTAATATAAGATGACTTCGTAATTTCTCTTAAAAATTATTGCAATATTTTCAATATTAGAATATCATTTGATAATCAAATGGTTTAAATCAAATATTAAAGAGTTAAATAATTGAAAAATATTAAAATTATTTTATTAGCACCTGTTGTCTTTGATAGACATAATAATGAGTTGGTCGAAGAAGTAATGCTCAATATTGGAGGCAAGGATGATAATGAAATTTTTTCTAAAAAAGAATGGAAATTTTTAGATACCGAAGATGGCTATTTAAAAGATGTTGATGGTTTAGTTAATATAGAAGATGCTTTACTAAGAGAAAGAAATCTAAATCCATTGATATATCAAAATTTCATAACACCATTGCATACAACATATGAAAAGTATCCATTAGAAATCAATAGTAAATTAATTGTAAATGAACAACATAATTTTTTAATGCTGTTTGAATTTAATTTTACTAAACTAGACTTTCAAGACTGTTCACCTTTTATAGAAAGAGTAATGGATAACAGAAATTTATTTTTCACAACTAATACTCATGATTATTACGATAAAGTTAAAGATAAATCATTAAAAATTATCAATAATATTGTAAAAAAAATTTTAAATAATAATACTTTACTCATAAATGAAAATAATTTCACAATGGATTCTAATTATCCTTTGATTTTTATAAATGGCTTTTCTGAGGACGAATCTTTGATCCATTTATTTGCTCACGAAGAAAACTCAGAACAAAGAAATACTTCGTTTTTAATCACAAAAGAGTATGCAAACTCTTTTGTACACATTGGGTGGAATTATGGAATAGTCAAAGATCTACCTAAAAATTTAAACCAAAAATATTTATGTATGCTTATATTTTTACAACTTACATATTATCAGTTAAGGTTTTACAAAAATTATTTTCAAAAAAGAATACAAAGTTTATCATCACAAAAGTTATTTCAAGAAAAAGAAATTAAAAACTTTGATAAATTGAAGATTTTATACCATAAAGAATATTTAGGTTATAAAACTTACAAATCAGGCTTATATCCTAAGCTGTACAGTGAATTCAACAATATAGAAATATTATGGCATATGGAGGAAGATACAAGTTTTATAGAAAAAACATTTGAAGTTCAAAATGAATATATCAATAAGCATTTTCAATTAGCGACTGACAAGACAAACAGAAATTTAAACTATGGTATTGCTATTATTGGACTTGTCCAAATTTTTGCTATATATGGTATATTTAATGATTATGTTTCATTAAAAAAAGAAACAGGATTCTCTAATTATGTAAATTATGCAACATTGTCTATAGAAATTATAGTCGCATCAATAATTTTATTCGTTATAGTTATGTATATTAAAACAAAGGTTAAAAAATGAAAACTAATTATTTTATGGAACTATATTTTTTTAAAGATAATATCTTAAAAACTGAGCTTGATGAGCAACCAAATTTAGATAATTATAAATCTAAAACAATAATGACTAATATCATTGCTACTTCTTGGGAGGAAGCAAAAAGGAAGTTACTAGTAAAACATCCTAACACAGCATATATTCATATGCATGAAACGAGAAGTATTGATATATGACATTAACAAAATATCAACTTTTCAATGATTTTTTTAAACAAAATAAGCAAGCAAAACTATTCATAGGAATTGATTATTCCATTATTAATTTTGGAAACTTTTTACAGTTTTTTAAAGATAATGATTACCTCTTGGTAATTTATGAAAACTCTCAGCAGTTAGAAAAAGAGATCAAGAGCTTTGAGGACATTATAATAATTGTTCTAACAAGCACAAACCTACAAATTCAATGTATTGACAATGACAAGCGATTGTTTGTTTTTCAGACACAAGAAAAAAGATTTAATATTGACTTTTCTTGTAAAGTTGAAGAAATTGCGATTAACACATTCATTCATCCATATTTCCTATCAAATTGTTTTATAAATTATATTTCGTTAAATAAAAATTTATATGTTAGTATTAGCACTATTAGTGGGTTTGGATTATTTACACGAACCATGATTAAAAAGGATGCAAAACTTTTTACTTTGACCGGAGAAGTTGTAAATAAAAAATTTTTAAAAACTAAAAACTTTAATGGCGAATGGAATGCTTTAAGCGCAAATAAATTTTTAATCAGACATCATAGAACTTCATATGGGTTTATTAACCATTCAAGAAATCCAAACTGCAAAATTGATACAGATACAATGACTATTGTAGTTATAAAAGATATTCGAGAAAATGAAGAAATCTTATTGGATTACAGAGAAGAGCCTTTGCCAGAAGATTATGTTAATGGTTTTGGAAAAACTTATTTATAGGCTGTGATAAATACTATCTCATCTTCTATAATAAATATATCAGACGAATTTTCTTTTTCCAATTCTTTAATACCTTGAGTTATTTCAGCATCAGTAAAAACACTTAAATCAGACATAAACCTTGATTTTAGCATACTGTACCATTCATCTTTTGATAATTCAAATGTGAAACTTTTAAGTGAAACACTAGTCTTAAATTTACTTTCTTCTAACTCCAAAATCATTTCATCGTATGATGGCTGATTTTTATAAAATTCTTTTTTAGCTTTTTGAAACAAAGGAAATTTGTTATTTCTTGGTCTTGTATATATTAAAATTCTACCATCGTCTTCTATTGTATGATAGATATCATGCCATAACTTTTTTCTATCTTTAATATGATGTATAACCTCTTTAAATAAAATTTTATTATACTTCAATTGCAGATTATTTAGAAAATCGAATGCATCTGAACAAATTGTTTCAATATTAGGATGTTCTTTTGCGAGATCACACATTCTAGATTCTGGCTCCACACAATAAGCTTTTTTTAACTCAAATTTTTTGTCAATCATATTAGTAAAAGTTCCAGTTCCTCCACCTACATCAACAAAAATATCGTTTCTCTTTAAATCTAAGTAATGTCCTATTCTCTCAACAGCCCATATCTTATATTCATCTGAAAACTTCCATACTTTATTAAAATCTTCTGCAATGTTTTCATAATGTTTGTTCATTGACATTTTCCTTATAATTATTATTTAATATTATATCTATTTTAAATCAAAAATAGTTCAAACTTCTATATCCAAACCATCCAACCACCGTTTATGCTCTTGATAATCGCCTATTTGAGTCTTAACGATATTCCAAAACTTCTTACTATGTTTAAACTATACAAGATGAGTTAACTCATGCACAATGACATAATCTATAACATACATAGGTACTTTTATAAGATGAGAGTTTAAAATGATATTTCCTCCACTTGTACAGTCTCCCCATCTTTTTTTCATCTCTATAAACTTTTTGCATAAGACGGTGAAATCGGACACCTGTGCCGTTTGAGATCGGACAGTTTAAAAGTAGATATTTTCTGTAGTCGTATTTTACCATAAGTGTCCGATTTGAATTTTAAAGCTCTTCATTTTTTATAGTTGATTTTAACTTTCTCATAGATGGTCCGCTAAGTTCAACTCTGTGAGATGAGTGAACAACTCTATCTAGTATTGCATCTGCAATCGTATTATTGTTAAGATAGTTATACCACTCGCTAACTGGAAGCTGAGATGTGATTATTGTAGAATTTATCTCTGTTCTGTCTTCAATAATCTCAAACAGATTTGTAGCATCGTCTTGTACCATCGGCGCAACTCCAAAGTCATCCAGCACAAGCAGTTTAAATCTGGAGTACTTTTTCAGCAGGTTTGTATAGGTTCCATCTATTCTTGATATTTTAATCTCTTCAAGTAAAGAGGGTGTTCTAATATAGTAGGCACGGTAACCATCAATAATGGCACG
>JASFZI010000049.1:0-14294 GCA_045107135.1 Candidatus Altimarinota bacterium | reverse complement strand
AGAAGTTTTCTAAAATTTTTAGAAAAAAAATGACATAAAAGTATGTCAGCAACTGCAATAGATTTAATTAAAGCCGAAGAAAGACATGTAGAATTCTTAAATGAAGAAGAATTAGAGAGATTATTTAAGACTCCAGACACCAAAACATTGATCTGAACAAGAGATTTAGCAATAATGGAGTGTATATACTCTACAGGTCTTAGAATATCAGAATTAACGTGATTAAACATAAAAGATATTAATCTAAAAAGAAAAGAATTTGCAGTTAGATGAAAATGAAGAAAAGTAAGAGTTGTATATTTAACAAAACACTCAGCTAAATTAATTGAAAATTATTTAGAAAAAAGAAAAGATCATCTTTCTCCCCTTTTTATTAGACACAATATAAAAATAGAAAATGTTAAAGCATTAGAAGACGAAAAAGTTAGACTTTCAAGATTTTTCATTACAAATATGGTAAAGAAATATGCCAGTAAAGCTTTTATACTAAAAAATATTTCAGCTCATACGCTTAGACACTCATTTGCTACTACTTTACTAAGTAATTGAGCAGATTTAAGAGCAATTCAAGAAATGTTGTGACATGCGAGCATAACAACTACTCAAATATATACTCATGTAACAAATAAGAAACTTAAAGAAGTACATAAAAAATTTTTTAAATAAACAATAAATGAAAATAATTATAGGCCTTTGAAATCCTTGAAATAAATACCAGAAAACAAGACATAATGTATGATTTATGTTTCTTGAATATTTAATTCAACAAGAAAATTTTTGAAATTTTAAATCAGAATCTAAATTCAAATGAGAAATTTCTACTTGAATATTTAATTGAGAGAAAGTAATTTTATTAAAACCTCAAACCTTCATGAATTTAAGTTGAGAATCAGTAAGAAAAATTATTGATTTTTATAAATTAGACTCAAAAGACATATTTGTAATATATGATGACATGAGTATGGATTTCTCAAAATTGAGATTTAGAGATAAGTGAAGTGCAGGATGACACAATTGAATTAAAAATATAATAACTCACCTATCAGATCAATTTAAGAGGATTAAAATAGGTATTTGATTTAATACTAATTATGAAGTATCAGATTGGGTATTATCAAATTTTAATAAAGAAGAGATAAATGAACTAAAAGATGAAATATTCCCAGAAGTATATAAGTTATTAAAAGAAAAAGTATAATTTAAATAATTATACTTTTTCTTTTTCTGCTTTTTTCTTTAATCATTCTAATTTTATTTTAGTTCAAGGTTTTTTTGAATCTAGTATATAATTGAATTTTTCAAATTCGTCATTGTCTGTATTTGTTAGAATAAAAATTAGTTTAAAATTAGAACCAATAAATAAAATAATCATTAATATAATAGCTATTGGGATTATAACGTAAGTAACATATTCTAATCAATTAAGAGTATATCAAAAAAAATAAAGAGTTTTCATTAAAAGTTGTAAAAAAAATATTTATATATTATATAATAGCATATAAAAACTTCAAAAACAAGTAAAATTATTTTTGTGAATTGCATTTTAACTAAAATAAAATAATATATTACTATTATTATTTGATTATTTAAAAAATGCAAAAAGATAAAGTATATATTATATGAATTGGTTGAATTTGAATATCAGCATTAGCAAGATATTATCTAACACAATCATATGCTGTTTATTGAAGTGATATGACTTCTTCAGAATTAACTGAAAACCTAAAAAAAGAATGAGTAAATATCACAATTTGAGAGAATCCTAAAATTTTAGATAAGGATTTTAGCTTAGTTATTTATACAGAGGCTGTACCAATCACTCAATCAGAAATAAAAAGAGCAAAAAAATTAAAATTAAATATACTAACATACCCCCAAGCTATTGCAAATATAGCAAATGATAAGAAACTAATTACTATTGCATGAACTCATTGAAAATCAACTACAACATCATTAATAAGTCTTGTATTAAAAGATTCAGATAAAGATTTTACTAGTATAGTTTGAACTATCATAAAAGAATTTGATAATAAAAATTTTTTTTATAGAAGAGATACCTGGGAAAAAGAATATTTTATACTTGAAGCATGTGAGTACAAAAGAAGTTTTTTAAACTATAAACCAAATGTGTGAATTGTTACAAATATCGAACTTGATCATCTTGATTATTACAAAGATTTAAATGATTACTTAAGCTCATTTGAAGAGTATATAAATAATATTGTTTCATGATGATTTGTAATATTAAATTGAGAGGATAAAAACTGTAAAAAATTATTCTGACTTAGAAAAGATATAAATTATATAGAAATTTTTGAAAATTACTTTTCTTATAATGGACAACAAATATCGTTCCCTATTATAGACATGAAAGTACCTTGAAAACATATATTATTTGATGCAAAAATAGCCTTCATTGTTTGACATATGATTGGAATAAATGATAAAAGCATAGTGAAAACATTAGAAAAATATACAGGAGTTTGGAGGAGAATGGAGCGCATATGAAGGACTGTCCATAATAACATATTGATTAGTGATTATGGACATCATCCAACAGAAGTAAGTCTGACATTAGAATCATTAAAACAAGCTAATATAGACAAAAAAATCCTTACAGTTTTTCAACCACATCAATATTCAAGAACTTATGAATTACTAGACTGATTTAAAAAATGCTTTTGAAATACTGATAAATTAATTATAACAGATATATATAAATCAAGAGATTCAGAGGCTGATATAAAAAAAATTAGCACATCTAAATTAGTAGAATTAATTAATCATAAAGATAAAATTAATTGAAAATCTTTAGAAAATACACTTAAGTTAATTAATAAATTTGATAGTGAAAATAGTTGAGCTATTATAATATTAATGGGAGCATGAAATATAGATAATTTAAGAAATAAAATAAAGACTGTTTTTTAAAACAGTCTTTATTTTATTTCTTCATTTTTAATTTAATAAATTATTTTTTAAATCAAATATATTTATTTTTTGATTTAATTGTATCAGCTAAAAGAATTAATAAGATTCTTGAAATCCACATTACTGAGAATAACGAAACCATAATTCATATAGCTAACATTAATCCAAAACCCTTAATCATATTTATACCAAATATAAACAATATTAATGAAACTATAAATCATGTAACATTTGAATCCCAAATTGCTGACCAAGATTTCTTAAATCATATTAATGTTGAATCTTTTAAATTCTTTCCCGATCTTAACTCATCCTTGATCCTTTCAAAAATCAATATATTAGCATCAATTGCCATACCTATAGATAATATTAATCAAGCTATTGAAGCAAGTGTTAATACTATTCATAATCACTTTATAATTGTTAATACAATGGCTATATACATAAGTAATGCTATGGCTGACATTAATCAAGCCATTCTATACACGACAACTAGAAACACTAGGATTAATAGAAATCATGATATTCATGAAAATATAAGTTTTTCTAAACTTGATGATCATAATTTAGAATCAATTGTTTTTTCAGATGTTAGATAAATTGGTGCTGGCACAACTCATGTGTTTATATTTTGAGCTAATAGTCTTGCCTCTTCAGGAGTATAGCTTCATGTAATAACAGCTTTACCTCAAAGAATAGGTTCATTAATATTTGGTGCAGTTAATAATTCTCATCCAACAAAAATTGCCATTTGTTGCCCAACCAATCTTGTAGATAATTCTCAAAAGATTTTTGCTCATTCAGAATTAAATGTTAATTCAATCATTGGAGTCCCCGCTTCATTAAATTGAACAGATGATTTTACAAAATATTTATCATTTAATATTCTTCACTTTGAATCCATTGCTGACATCCAATCAGAAGGCATTTTTGAAATAAATATATATGAATATAAATTTTCTTCTGGTTCAGATACTAGTAAATATCATTCTTCTCATAATTTAGAAGTTGTCTCAATAATAGTATTTTGTGTAGTTTCTTCTGTATTAAATACATCAGAAATATTTTCTACCTCTCATACTGTAACATTTTCAAATGATATTTTGTATTTTTTCGAAACAATAGAAAAGTTAGATGAAGATTCAATTTCTTCAATAGCTTTTTCTGCCAAATCTTTTCTTGCGATTATATCTTCTTCAGTTATTTCTGTCCTTCTTTCTTTAAATTCTATTTTTACAACATTTCAAATAGCTTTTTTAGCTTTTTCAATATTTTCATTATTTTCTAATGAATTATTTCATTTTAAAGGAATTTGAACAATTATATGTTGCTCTCCAGCATAACTAGCAGTTGTAATAACAGAATCATTAATTTTTAATGTTTCTATTCTTTTATCTATAATTGATTTAAGTCCTTCTACTATATCCTTTTCTTTTTCTTTATTAAAATCAACATCTTCTTTAGCTTCATCTAAATCAACTTTATAATCAAGCTCGATTCATCATTGTAAATCTAAACCCAACTTGTATTCTGAACCAGAAAAAGGTACATCAATACCATAACTAGCCCATGGAAAAACATAACTAAGTAATAAAAACCCAGAAAGTGCAATTAAAAAAATCCTAAATATTAAATGTCTCATAATTTTTTGCTTAAAAGTGAAAATAAATCTAAATAATTATATGGTTTTTTTTGAAATGTAAAGAAATTATTCCTCTCATTTTTTATTTGCCAACTGTCAACAAGCTGCATCAATATCGTCTCACATTGTTGTTCTGATAGTTGAAACTACTCAATAGTGTTTCAGTATAGATTGAAATTTTTCTATAACAAACCTTGGTGTTGTTGTAAAACCATCAGAATTTACTCAATCTCAGGCATTATAGGGAATAAAATTAACATGGGCTAATTTCCCCTCTAATAACTTACCTAATTCATGTGCTAATTTTATATTATCATTAACTCAATTTATCATTATATATTCATAAAAAATTCTTTTGTTTGTTTTTAAAACATAATCATCAAGTGCATTCATTAAATCATTTAATGGATAAGTATTTTCAACTGGCATTATTAATTTTCTGACTTCATCATTTGGAGCATGAAGAGAAATAGCTAAACTTGTTTGAGAAAAATCCTCTGTAAACTTTCTGATACCCGGTATTATTCAACAACTTGAAACTGTTATTCTCCTATTAGCTAAATCAAACTTTTTTTGATCTGTTATAAATCTAATTGTATCAGCAACTACATCATAATTTAACATTGGTTCCCCCATTCACATATATACTACATTTCTCAATTTATTTCACTCTTTATTTAAAAGTGTTGATGCAAAATATATTTGTTCTATTATTTCATGAAATTCTAGATTTTTTATTAATCACAATTTTCATGTAGCACAAAAAGAACACCCCATTGGACATCAAGCCTGACAACTAACACATAACGTAACCCTTCAAGTTAAATGTCTCATTATAACCGCTTCAATATACTCTCAAGTTGTAGTTTTAAAAAGTATTTTTGTAGTTTGTTTATTTTTACTTGTTTTAATTGATTCTACTTCAAGTGAATTAAAAAAACAATTTTCTTTTAATAAATTTCTTACTTTTATTGATAAAGTATTCATTTCATCAAAATCATCAATATTATTCTTATAAATAGCGTTTTCAATTTGAGAATATCTAAAAACTTTTTCTCAAGCATTTTTTAATAATTCTTTTACTTGTTTTTCATTATGAATCGAAAATTTATCTGAAACTTTATTCATTAATATTTGATTAATATATACTCACATTTACAATATAAATATAATTTACCCTATTATTTTCTTTTGTAAAGAGAAAAAGTCTTGAAAATTAGCAGAAAAAAATTAAAATAAAGAAAACTAACAATAAAAATTATGAAATTTTGAACTAACAGAAAAGCAACATCAATTATTGAAGCAATGATCGTTATGTTAATAATAGTGACATGAGTAACCTGAATGTACAATATGTTTTCAAAATCAGTTGATTTATCAAATACAACTATGAACAAAATTCAAGCTATTCAAATGGCAACACAATGAATAGAATGAGTAACAAATATAAGAGATACAAATTGGCTTCTTTTTTCAAGTGATTACAAAAATTGTTGGAATACTCTAAATTATGATGCTAGTTGCATATGAAATGATAATGATGATAACTACAAAATTTTACAAGATAATTTATGATATAAGATATATAGAGATTCTTTTAATAGATGGCTGTTAACTTCTACATGAAGTAGTTCTGATTATACATCATCTAGTTATAGAAATTTTTTTAGAGTTTGATTAAAAGATTGAGTTTATGCTCAAACTTGAACAGTAGATAATTTTAGACCATTATTTACAAGAGAAATAATATTTAATTATTTAGAAGCAGACGGTACAACTATTGGAGATGAATTTTCTCCAAAGATGAAAATTACAGCAATTATTCAGTGGGTAGATAATACATCAACAGTACCTCATAAAATTGAAATTAATCAATTGTTAAGTAATTGGAAAAAATAAAGCTTAGTTTTAAAAAACTAAGCTTTATTTTTTTATGCAGCTATTCATATACAGCGTCATCTGCTGCTTTTTTAGTATAATCAATGGTTCAAAATATATTAGATTTTCACAATCAACTAGGTTTTGAAAAACTTCAAGATATAATATTTTCAACTGCTTTATCAAATATCTCATTTCATACATTTCATTCTAGAACATCACTTACTCTATTTGATTTAAAATCAGATAAAACAATTCATATACTAGATAAATCAAGTCAACATGGATCTACCACATCTAAAGTAGAAATATATTCTTTTCAAGCTCAAGCTAAAAGTCCAGCAGATACTTCTCTTAATTTATTGTGTAAATATATTTTATAATTATTTGCATTCTCAGGACTTGCCTCAATTTTATCCTTTACAGAAACAATATCAGTCCATATTGTTCACCATGTAAATTCAATAACTTTTTGAGCCTGAGATCTAAAAGCTCTAGATGTATCAACCTTATAATATTTCTTAATTATTTCGAAATTATCTAATCATGTTACTCAACTTAATCAGACATCATCTTCCATAAAATCTTCTTTAAATGCTGTTGGTAATGCTGTTCATTTTTTAATAAAATTATAGTAATCTTTATATTCAGAATCTTTTCAAAATGCAATTATTTTATCTGTTTTGGCGAAACTAACATCTTTGTCATCTGTCATATGTAAAGTTCTTGATAACACTTCTCAATATGTTTCCCAAAAATCCCTAGTTTTCTCAATTTTTTCTTTAAAATTTTTTCATGTATTATTAGCTAAATCAAAAATCTCATTAGCCTTAGTAGATATTCATCCATATTTTCATCATTCTACTTTTTCTATTTCTTTTGACACACTTAATACAGTCTTGTTAAAAATTTTCTGTGTAGTTAATGTAGAACCAAATAATGAAAATATCATACCGTTTCATTCTAATGTCCAATGATCTTTTAATTTTTCTAATGTATTAGATCATATATTATATAATGCTCAAGAAAAAATAAGGGTAAAATAAATTTCATTCATTTCCTTTAAAGAACCTCATTTTTCAGCAGCTCTTTTTGCCCATCATATAGCATTAGGAATAGTATTCCCTTCCATTTCTCAAAATCATCCTTCATTTAAATCTCAAAGTTTTCTTTTATCTTTTGCATCTTTATATCCATCAGAATATTCTTCACTAAATCACCCAGCCATTTTTCATTTAAATTCTTTATAGAACTTAGATCTTCTTTTTATTGGTTCATATCACAAAGACTGCCCTCCTAAAAATCAAATCAATAATTCTTTTTCATCAAAAGGTAGTCATGATTTCCCAGCTTTTAATTTTTCTTTTTCATATCTTGCGTCTCAAATTCTTCATCAAAGTGCTTCATACCATAAAAATGATCCATTATATTCTGATAATTCCTTTGGATATAATATTCAATATTTTGAAACAAATAATAATCATGCCTCTTTCTTGTACTCTGGAGTATTCTTATTTTTTAACCATCTTAAAACTCTTTCACTAGCAGGTCATGATGCAATTTTTCATAAGGCAGTTAATTCTTTATCCATTGCCTCAGCAGATTTCATTTCTGTTTGAGCCATAAAATCTTCACCCATATCCTTAGGCATTAAAATAGACATTTTTAATGCTAACTCAGCTGCCATAACTTCATTTCATCTCTTGAAATAATCCTCGATACCATCTATTATCATTTTTCATCAAAGCATTAATTCTTTAATTGATGCTCTACTTACAAACTTAG
This sequence comes from Candidatus Altimarinota bacterium, assembly GCA_045107135.1. Lineage (GTDB taxonomy): Bacteria > Patescibacteriota > Gracilibacteria > BD1-5 > UBA6164 > UBA6164. The sequence continues at coordinate 6,058 of JASFZI010000049.1, read as the reverse complement.
TCAAGAAATTTGGTGTTATATCATTTTGATATCAATCAATATTTTCAAAAGTATAATTTTTTCAAATTTTCCAATCAGGTAAATATTTATTATCTTTTATTAATTTACTTAATTCATTTAATGATAATCTACTACTTGAACTATCAAGTTTTATCTTATTATTAGTCTTTTTTGTTCTTTTATTTTCTGTTCATTCACTATATTCTCAAAAAAATACTTCTACTTCATTATTTCAAATTGATTCAATTTTAATTAAATCTCATTTTTCACTAACTAAATATTCTATAGTCTTATCCTTTGTTTTTCAATTAAAAACAACAGACTTTTGAACTAAATCACTATTTTTTACTTCATACTCATCATTCCATCAATTATTAATCAATAATTTATCAAAAGTATTAATTTTTTCAATTCTTTTTACTTTATTATCTTTGAAATTCTGAAAAAAAGATTCATATCTAATTGTTTCTATTGCTCAATTATGACTTTTTAATACTATAGTTTCATCAAAATTACTTCATTCAATAGAATTATTTATTCATATCACTTCAAACAATTGTCATTTTGATTTTCAATGACATGACTCAATAATAATTCATTTTCTAAAACCTAATCTTTTTCATTCAGGATCTAATGAATCAATCTTTTCTAAAAGATCATTAAAATTATTATGTTCAACTAAATAATTAATTCTATCTTCTTCAGACAAACTTCAATCTCAAAGCCCTGTAATATCATCATTTTTATCATTTATTAAATTTTCTAATAAATTAATTTTCACTTGCAAAGCTTCATATTCATTTTTCTTTGAAGGATCATCTTTAATTCTATCTCTTTCTTCATTTAATAATGTTAATTCTTCCTCTAATTCATTTAATTGTAATTTATATGTTTCTTGTAATTCATTTTTTAATTTTTCTTGTAATTCATCATTATCAATCAGATCTTCTTTAGAAATATTATCAAGATTTTTAATCAAAATAGTATATTTTTTTTTATCCTTTATTTTTTCATCAAATTCAGCTTCATCATATATATCTAAAATAGATTTACTTCATTTAGTATCAGTTGTATTTAATAATCATAAAAAATCTGCGTAAGATTCTGTTTTTTCTTTTTCTCATTTTTTACTAATTAACGTTTTAGAATTATTTGAATCTCTTGATCAAATAAAGGTCATTGATATATTTGTATCACCAAAATCATTAATTTTAAAGTATTCTTCTCTATATATTTCATCTTTTCATGTTATTGTAACTGTAGTAATTTTTACTACTGAATTTTTAACTAAATTTTCTATTCAAGAGTTCATTGAAGTAAGACTTGAAAGTTCATTCTTGAATTCATCAAAAGACTGAGGTCATTCTTTGACACTTGTATTCTTCATATCTTTTACATATTCTTTATAATCATCCTCAAATGATTTAAATCATATTCTTTCAGATAATTTAACAATATTTTCATCGTTTGTAATAAATTCCTTTGAAGAAATTATAATATTTTCATCTTTAATTTTTACTAAAATTTCTTTCTTCTTTTTATCAGTTATTCACTCTGTATCTCATAAATATTTTTCAATTATAACTTCTTTTCTTTCTTTTATTTCAATATCAGTAAGAAATCCTAGTTCTTTAGCTTGTTTTAATGTTATTGTAGCTATTAAGTTTTCTACTATTTCTTTTTTTTGTATATCTGTTAAAAAATTTCCTTCTATAAGAATTTTTAAATTAGTATCTGAAATTATTCATATTTTTATTTCATTAAAAATTTCTTTTATGTTTTTCTTTTCTTCATTTGATAAGTCTTTAATTTTTTTATCAAATTGTTCTTTTGTAAGTGAATTTAAAGTTGGAAAAGATTTTGTAGTTCTATATGATAATCAATTTCAGATAATTGTCTTCAAAAAAGCGTTTCTCTTCTTATCACTTATAATAAAATCAGTTAATTTGTCATCATCTAATTTTAAAATTTCTCCACTAATTTTTAATAACTCATTATCATCTACATTATAGTCTCAGATAATTATTTTTTCAAGTTGATCTCTTCTATTTTTTAATATAACAAATTCTGTTGCTAATTTATTTTTAAAATCTGATAATTTTATGATATCAGGTGATACTAATTTATACTCATCTTTTCAACCATTAAAAAATTTATCAGCTCTAAATTCTTCTTTTATTAAATCATTAGGATTTTCTTTATCTACAAAAATTCTATCTAAAAAATCATTTTTTTTAGATTTATCATCCATTTGATCTTTACATATTTTTTTTATTATTTTATCTTTAATTACAGTATTATTTTTATTGTTTTTTTGTGCATCAACTCATTCTTCTCAAGAAATTTTATTTATACCTTCTTTAGCCATAATTTATTATTAACAATATATTTTATATATTATACCTATTTTTAGTCCAAAATGCAAAAGAAGTTACATTAAAAAATTAGACAAAAGAGTGTTGTTACATAAAATGAAATTGACGCGCAAAAGTTATGCTTAAATAATATATTTTTACCACATTTTATAATTATGATAATAATCTGAATAATTGTCTCTATAATCCTATTTTCTATCATTGTTTTAGTGCATGAATGAGGCCATTTCTCTGCTGCTAGATTTTTTTGAGTAAGAGTTGAGGAATTTGGTTTATGAATACCTCCAAGAGCTAAAAAACTATTTAGAGATAAAAAATGAACATTATTTACTTTAAATTGGTTGCCAATTGGTTGATTTGTTAGACTAACAGGTGAAATACCTAATACTTTTCTAGTATATAATAAAAAAAATGAATTATATAATAATGAGGATTTGGAGAAAGACATTAAATGATGAAAAAATATTTTTGTAAAAGGATGAATTAAAATATGAGAAAATGATAAAAAAAAAATTCTTAAAAAATTAAAAGAAAATAAGGCTTCATATAATTTGATGAATAAACCTTCATGGCAACAAGCTATAATAATTTTAGCTTGAGTCTTTATGAATTTTTTATTAGCATCAATTATTTTTTGAATATTGTTTTTTACTTGAATTAAACCTATTTGAATAAATACTAAAATTGAAACTGATCTAAATTTAAGGCTTATTCCAACTTATGAACAAGCTCTAGAATCAGGATTGTTATTAAAAAATAAATGAATTTTACTTTCTCCTGTAGAGTGAAGTATAGCTGAAATTGCTTGAATAAAACAGTGAGATATATTATTAGATATTAATTGAATCCAAATTAATACTCCTGAAAAAATGATAGATATTATTTCTAATAATGCAGGAAAAAAAGTTGAATTTAAAATAAATACATTATATGAATGATCTAATATAGAAGAAAAAGAATCAAGAATTATTTCAATTAATATATTTATTCCAAAAGAATGAAAAATTTGAGCATATATATCTGAAAATATAACATTAAATACTGAATTTGAATATAAATTTTCAGCTTTAAAATCTGCAAAATATTGAATATCAGAAACTTATAACCAAACATTATTAACTTTCAAATGATTATGAATATTAGTAAAAAAAATATTTAATCCAGAAACACCTGAAGAAAGAACAGAAGCGCTTTCTCAAGTTCGTTGACCAGTATGAATTGTTGATTTTATTAGTAACTCATTAGAGGGTGGTTTTACATTTTTAGTCGTAATATGAGCTATTATTTCAATAAATCTATGAGTATTTAATTTGCTTCCAATCCCTGCTCTTGATGGTTGAAGATTTTTATTTATTACTATAAATTCACTTGTAAAAAAGATTTTTGGTAAAAAAGCAATAAGTGAAAAAACAGAAGGAATAATACATGTATGATTTTTTATATTTTTAATTGCATTAAGTTTATTAATAGCATATAATGATATTAATACAATAATTCTTAGGTAAAAAAAATGGATAATAATAAGGTTTTACAAAAAGCAAAAAGATACGTAAATAAATTACTTGTTCCTCTAGAAAAACATTATTATCATAGCTATAAACATGCTATAGAAGTAATGGAAAGAGCTATGTATCTTTGAGAAAAAGAATGACTAAGCGAAGATGAATTAGAAGTAATTGGTTTAGCATGATTATTTCATGACACAGGTTTTGTTATCCAATATGATAATAATGAACAGATTTGATCAAAAATTGCACAAAATTATCTAAAAAGTATTTTATACCCAAAAGAAAAAATTGAATTAGTAGAAAGATTAATATTAGCAACTATACCTGAATATAAAACACCAGTTGATATTTATGAAAAAATTATAAAAGATGCTGATATGGATAATTTGTGAAGAAAAGACTTCTTTGAAAGATCTAACTCACTAAAAAAAGAAATTGAGATAATAAAAAATATAAAAATTAGAGATCCTGAATGGAATCACTGATTAGTTGAATTATTAAAAGAACATCAATATGAAGCTCTAACTCAAAAAATTGAAAGAGATGGTAAAAAACATGAAAATTTAGAAAAAATGTTAAAAGAACTTGAAGATGAAGAAATATAAAAAAGAGCCTGTTTAAACACAAAACAGGTTCTTTTTTTATTATTTTTGCAAATAATACTTTATTACATAAAATCTTTGTTTAACTATTTCATTTTTTTTAAAAGCATCGTTTATTGGATCAAGATTATTTACAAGCTTGTTTAAATTTTCAATAAAACTAGATTTTTTAATATATAATTCTATACGTTTTTTGGTAGAATTAGATATTATTATATTTGCTTCATTTTTTCATTCAAATAATACATTTAATAAATCATCAATAAATAAATTCAGCTCATAATTTGAATATTTTCTAAGAAATTTAGAATCAATATTTTTTAGAAATATTTCATGAAAAAAATCTCTATAAGTAATATTCTGAATCACTGGAATGGAATTTGATCGTCATGATGTTCTTATTTGATAATCTCACAAATATCAAACTGGAAAGCTATAATTTAAATATTCCTTCAAAATTATAGTTTTTTTATTTAAATCAAAAAATCATATAGGAAAATTATTCTCTACATCAAAAACTACTCATGAAAATGAATTAGCTGTACCTATAAATCAAATAAAGTTAAAATATTCAGGATCAACTTTTTTTGTAATAGTTTTTTTATTTCAATCAAAAAATCAAACTGGAAAATTATTTTTTACATTATTTTCTAGATCTAAATTATTAGATATTCACCAAAATCATAAATCAAAATTCACATAACTTCATGTGAAAGATTTTATAAGTGAAATATCTAAGCTTTCATATCATCAATTACAAATTTCAGAAACAGTAATTCACTCATAATTAATATTTCATGAATCACAAACTATAAAATCTCAATATGTTTTTGAAGTAAAAAATAATAAAAATATGAAAAATAATTTAATTATTTTATGTGGCATCTTTTTAATAATTAAAAATTACATATATATCTCATAATCCAAAAGGTAAAACTTTACCAGTTATTTCCTTATATAAATCTGCACTATTAATATCTATATTAAAATATTTATTTTCTCTTAATCTTTTATATATCCAACCAAGTCAGATTGCCTGAGCATTATTTTCAGAAAAATTTTTTCTATAATTAAAGATATCATAAGTATCGGTAAAACCAGATTTAAAAATATTATTATATAGTTCACGCGAGCTAGAAATATTTATACTACTATTTTTATCAAAGTAATTATTAATAAAAACTGCCTCTCCTTCAATAACTAAATTATCCAAATCTTGAAAATTATTATTAACAAAGGCTATTTTATCAGTATCTTCAACTACTAAATGATTCCCTCATAAATTTATTTCATTAGATACAAAAACTGAATAATTTAAATCCGTTCCAATATTAGTATTTCCGTCTTCTAGAAAAGTAATATCAAAAGGTCAATCAAAATTTTTATTAGTAAAATTAATTTTAGAATTCTTCAAAAAAACTGGCATTCTAAAAATAAAATCATTATCTATCTCTATATCAATAACAGAATTTTCTATAATTTGTTTGTTTGAATAATTATACAAATTATCAGAATACCGATGATTATACCGTTTATAATTATAAGATTGATAATACATATTATCTCAAATATT
>JASFZI010000048.1:0-4732 GCA_045107135.1 Candidatus Altimarinota bacterium | reverse complement strand
AAGTGCAGATGCACGACCAGACTCCATTTTTTCATAATCAACTCCTATTCAATAGCTAAACACAATGTGTAATAGCGAAATAAAAGACCGATATTAGAACAAAACAAGCCGTGGCGGTATGCAGAGCATATGTTTCTTTAGAAAGTGTTCAGATATCGAAAGTTTCCGACTTAAACACACATTACCTATAGTTACAAATCTACTCTTTTTAATGAAAAACTTAATAAATATGTCAAATTGACATATTTTCACTTCTAAACAATACATTATTTTTGATGTTATATCGTGATATTAAGTCAATATCACATATAATGTTTAGATATTAAATTATTGTCCGTCCCCGCGTAGCGGAGACGGACAACACCGAATGGAAATGATTATGATTTTAATACAGACTTGGAGATTTAATACATGCTCGAGATAAGAAGAGGTATTGCGGTAAGACATTATGAAAATAGTTTTTTTAGAAGTTTTGCAAAAAACCTACAAAATATGTTTGACAAATATAATCTTGATGGTCTGTTAATAGCGAATTCCGAATGTATTGTTGATGAACGATTACAAATAGATACTTTACTCATAACGCAAAATGCTGTTTGTATTATAGATTTTAAAAATTTTAATGGCAAAATAATTTTACCTCATGCAGATGATTTTTATAACGGTATTTGGACCAATGAAGACGGGAAAAGAATTAAAGGTGGAAGTTCAATTAATCCATATAAACAGCTTAATATACAAAAGAAAAAGTTTTTAAGCAATTCAAGAAAAAATATTACAGGAATCTATGAAAATAATATAGAGAATAATATTGCCAAAAATGATTGTTTTAATCCAAGACATATATTGAAAATTATTTGTTTTCAACATGAAATTCATCTTCAAGGTAATATACCATTAAGAGACGAAATAGACTTTTTCATTACAGATAAAGACAATTATTTAGAACAAATAAAAGACATTATGGATATTAAAGATGATGAAGTAAAGATTTCACAAAATTCATTTATTGCATTTAAAAAGATTTTTAAAGCGAATAAGTTTGATTTAGAAGAACAATACGAAAAAAAAGCACAAATACATGAACTGATAGATATTAATAAAAAGTTATATCAAGACCAAGAATTTGCATTAAATGATATAAATAATTTTCTAATGTCCGAAGATGACAAAATATTTATACTCAATGGTTCATCTAATAGTGGTAAGTCATACTTGATAACTTTTATTGAAGAACTTGCATTTAAAAATAAATTTCAAGAGACAAAAAAATTAGTTCAATCAAAAAGAATAGCAAATAACTTATCAAGCCAAGATATTAAGTTTGATAGTATTTATTCTTATATATATGGTGGAGAAACTTTAGTACAAAATAAAGATAATGAAGAAACAAAAATTGTTCCATTAAAAACTAATGATGATGAACAAAAATGTTTATACATTATTGATGAAGCACAATTGATTTCAGATAGTTATTATAAGTCAATTGATTTACAATTTGGATCAGGCCATCTATTGAAAGATTTAATCCAATATATTAATATAAACGATAGTCAGAGAAAAATTATTTTCATTGGTGACCCATATCAATTAACGATAGGTTCAAAAGAAGAAACTAGCATAAACAATAGTCACATTGAGACCCAATATAAATTAAAATCAAAGAGTTTTAGTTTACTAGATAAAGAACTATTTTCAAATATAACAAAAGAATCTTTAAAATGCGTAAGAAGTATAAAGAAGGAAAAGTATAACTTACTTGATTTATCATTTTCAGATAGTTTACAAAAAGTAGAAAAAGACAATTTAAAAAACTACATTCTACATCATCTAAATAATGATTTTAAAATATTAGTATATTCAAATAGTGATGCAAAAAAAGTAAATATATGGATAAAAGAAAGTATCTTGAAAAATGGAAAAGATATAGCTATAAACGATTTAATATTGTTTCACAATAATATTAGTATAGAAAATAATAATGACCCTTTTGCTCAGCCTCAAAAAATATTTAATGGTGAGTTTGCTTATATATCAGGTGTCAGTTCTACTAGTATAGAAAAATCCATATTATTAAACAATAAAAAAATAACACTTAAGTTTAGAGAAATACAAGTCAAACTAAAAACAAATGAAGTTACAAGAATTTTAAGTTTAGAAAACTTTAGATTAAATCAAAAAAATGAGTTATTAGATGATGAAATCATTGCCTACCAAATATTATTGTCCAATATCATAAAAGAAGAATCCACTATAGAGTTTGAAAAAAGTTTTTTATTGAATAATCAAGATGAAAAAGATTTTTTTATAAAGTTAAAACAAGATGGACGAATCAAAGCTAATACTGACAGAGAAAAAGAAATAAAAAAAGAATTTCAAAAGTTCAAAAATCAGATACAGAATAAGTTAGATAATGACACTTCATCATGGTATTATAAATATAAAAATGTTGCTTGGATAAAGTTTGGTTGGGCAATTACAATTCATAAGTCAATCTCATATAAATTTGATGAAGTATTAATAAATACTGATCAAGGAGATAATAGAGGAAAAACTAATGACAATTATTTCAGATGGATATACTCAGGATTAACACGTGCAGTAAAGAAAGTAACGCTTATAAATTACGTTCCAATCACACCATTTAGTAAAATATATATCAATTATTCACAAAGCACTCATAAAGATTTTTACTATATTTCTACTAATGAACAAACTGATAACTTTCAGAACCTAAAAGATAAATATAATTTTCCTGAAGATAAAAGCTTTTTAATCAATTTTTATCAATTTATACTATCTAGATTACAAGATAAAATAAATATATTAGATATTGAACATAAAGATTGGCAAGAAATTTACACATTTAGCTTAAATGACAAACTATCAACAGTAAGGTTTTATTATAATAGAAAATTCCAATTTAAAGCTCCTCAAGTAATTTCAAGTAGTAATAAAGAATTTGAAAATATCATATTGAAACTATTAAAGGAAAATACAAAATTAAACAATTTTGATTTTTTAAACTCTACAATGAAAGATACATATATAAAACTAAATGATAAGTTGTATGAAAACAGCATGTCATTTTCATACATTATTCAAAAGCCTTACAAAGATGAAATTAAATTTTTATATAATAATGAAAGTTTATTAGCTGAGCTAAATTATAATGGGGATGGTTTTTTTACAAAAATTAATATTTTTTCTGATGAAAACAATATCCTGTCAAAGTTATTAGTAAATAGTTTGGAAAGTTTATAATGAATGATTTTCACCAATTTGTCAATAAAGTGCAAGAACACAAAAAGTCAAATCAATTTCAAAAAGCATTAGATTATTTTAAAAATGAAAAAGTTAATTTTTCAAGTGAACAAATTGCAAGTGATAAATATTTAATATCAAATATTATAGCTAGTTTAAGAAAAACTAATAAATCAAACTTTGTAAATAATCTCATAGCAACTTATAAGATTATTATTAATGAAAGTACAGATGAAATACTTTTAAATGCTTATGGATGGGCATTATATGATATTAGTAAAAATGAAGTTTCTAATAATAACTATAATAAAGAAAAGTTATTACAAACAATAGAATATCCAATACATTTAATATCTTTGAAAAATTCTAATTTTTCATATAGTATTATTTCAAATATATTTAGGTTGGTTTTGAAAGTAGAAAAACATAAACTAAATCAAGATTGGAACTTTATTAATAACTTTTGTAATCTATTTAATCCTGAAATATTAAATTTAGAATGTGGAACATCTGAAATAAGAGGTAAAACTACAGAGTTTGCATCAGACAAAGAAAATTGGTATGCTACAAAATCAAAAGCATTATTTGAATTAAACTACTTTCAAGAATGTTATGAAACTTCTAAACTTGCAATAAGTAATATTGATAGTTTTCATTATAATAATGATTTATGGTTTGCTAGAAGAATAGCATTATCCAAAAAAGCATTAGGTAATATCCATGAAGCGATAGAAGATTTAGAACAAATTTATATAAAAAGAAAAGAATGGTTTATAAAAAAAGAATTAGCTGATTTGTATTTTGAAACTGGTGATATCAAAAAAGCATTTGAATATTCTATTGATGCTATTTGCAAAAATGGTTTTTCTAAACTAGAATTTAAAATAGGTCTTATCCTTTTACTTGCAAAAATATTAAAAATACAAAATGAATTAGACTTATCTATTAAACACTTTTTACTGGTGAAAACAATAAGAGATGAGAATGGATGGAAATTACCACAAGAGCTACTTGATGAATTAAACAAAGTACAAAGTGAACAAATAAGCAGTGAACTACTGAAAAAAGAACTAACTAGATATTGGAAATCATTTCAGCCTAAATTAAATAGTTCTATTAAAAATAATAATTTACAAAATGGTCAAATAAAAATTATTTTGAATGATAATGAAAAAGGTAAAAATGGATTTCTTACATCTAATAAGATAGATTATTACTTTTTATTACCAAAGCATATTGAATTTTTAGATAAGATAAATATAAATACAAAAGTTAAATTTAATATTATTAAACTTGATGATGGAAAAGAGCGAGCTAAAATACTAGAAGTGTTAGAATAACTATGATTAAAAAGACATCTAACAAAATATAGAGAGTGTAAAATAAACTGTGTAAACCCACCTCTTATCCTGTAATCACTTAGTGTATTTTGACATAATTTCACTGAAAAATATACTAAGCTGAGGAT
>JASFZI010000047.1:0-16826 GCA_045107135.1 Candidatus Altimarinota bacterium | reverse complement strand
ATTCAATAACTTGACAACTATAATATAATACGTATTATGTTAATGTGAATTGTTGATAAATAATATGATGTTAATCTATATAAGGAGACAAAAATGAGATTTACAGAATATGTTAAAGAAAACTGTTTCTTTTGGGTAAACACTTTGTTGTTTGTCCTATTGGTTATTATCGGCTACTTTGTAATGGAGCAGTCATACAAGTACTACCTGTTAATCTCAGGTTTTATTACAACTATTATCTTTGGTTTATTGGTTGCATTAATTATTCTTTATTCTGAAGAATATGTTGATGAATTTAAAAGAACTGTAGAAAGTTTGATGAAGAATTGGGTAATTATTACTAATTCTTTAGGAATAATTATTTTTTTAGCTTCATTATTAATTCTCTTGAATTGGAGAACCTACATGAGCTTTGAACTCAAATATTCATTCTACACTCTTGCTGCCTGGTCTACGATTTATTTATTTTTGTTTTTAAAAAACAAAAATTCATTTATTAAAGATTACAAAAAAAATGGAGGGAAATATTTTTTGTTCTTAACTGCAATAATAACTCCTATAACCATTGTTACTTATATGATTATAGCCCAATTTATTCTTAATGATTTTGAGTATATTGGGTTGATTAAGTTATTTAGAAAAATTGTAGAAATCGTAAATGTACTTTTTGTTATTTCAATGATTTTATCTCTTGTATGTGCATATATTTATGTATTATATAAGAAGATAAAGTTGTTTGTACAACAAGTAGTTATTAACTAGAGTACTTTTCTAATACATCATGATTTTTGTGATATATTTGGATAAGATTCTCTCAAAAAAGCCTCTTATTGAAAAACAAGAGGCTTTAACTTTGTAAAAAATTATTAATTCTTTACAAAAATTGTTTGAGTATTATAGTATTAGTATAAAATTTAACATACAAAATATGAAAAAAATATTAACATGAATTAAACCTACCTGAAATTGAATGCATATTTGAAACTATTTTTGAGCATTCAAACCTTTTTTAGACTTAGCTAAAGGTAATATAGCCTATATTTTTATAGCTGATTATCATTCTCTGACTTCGATACATTCAAAAGAGGCTTTAGAACAAAACAAATTAAGACTGTTAAAAGAATATTTTGCTCTTTTACCAAAAGATACAAGCGTAGTTGTTTTTGAACAATCAAAGGTAAAAAAAATAAATGATATATCATGGATTTTATCAAGTGTGACACCTTATAGTTTGATGCTAAGAGCACATTGTTTTAAAGATTCTAAAAATAAAAATAGTGAAATAAATATGGCTACTTTTAATTATCCTATTTTGATGACTAGTGATATCATTACTTATGATACTGATATTGTACCAGTTTGAAAAGATCAAATACAACATGTGGAATTCACAAGAGATATAGCAGGAAATTTTAATAAAACTTATAAAACAGATTTGTTTAAATTACCAGTTCATCATGTAGAAACTGACTTACAAACTATACCAGGAACAGATGGAAGAAAAATGAGTAAAAGTTATGATAATTTTATCTGAATTTTTGATGATAAAAAACTCTTGAAAAAGAAAATAATGTCTATTGTTACCTGAAGTGAACCTCTAGAAGCTCCAAAAGACCCAAATACTTGTAATATTTTTGCTTTAATTAAATTATTTGCTTCATCACAAAAACAAGAAGAAATAGCCACTAAATACATGGCTTGAAACTATGGTTATGGGCACGCAAAATTAGAACTATTAGATATTATTCTTGATTATTTTAAAGAAGAAAGAGCTAAATATTTTGAATTTGAAAATGATATGAGTTATATAGAAAAAATGTTAGAAAAATGAAATAAAATAGCTAATGAAATGGCTGATAAAAAATATGAGAAAATGATGAAGTTGGTTTGATTATAAATTTGAAAAAATAAACTCAAAAAAAAGACCTCTCATCTGAATCTTCTCTCCTTGTCAGGAGAAAAGGGCAACATGTACTTAAAAATGCAGCCTCTTTCCCCTGAAAAGGGGAGAGAATTCAAGAGAGAGGTCTTTCCTAATTCTTCCTTAAATATTTAACATCCAAGCTATCTCAGACAAACTCAAATATATCAGAAGTTCCATTTTCTGGGAGATTTCATGTATTTTTTCACACAAATTCGATTTTTTCTTTTTCAATATAATAAGCAAACTCTTTTTCTACTTCTTTTGAATTGTAAAGTTCTGGTTTATTACTAAGATTTGCACTTGTCATAAACATGGGTCAGTTTTCTTTAACTAGTCTTTTTTCTGTATCATTATTAGCTACTCTAAAAGCATAAAGTTTATAAATATCTCTATTTATAAACTCATTATTATCTTCATCAATATAATTCATCCATATTTTTAGATGATCACAATCAGTTAAAACAGTGAATGGTTTTTTATATTCTTTTAAAAAATTTATTTGTTCATTTGTTAAAGTTGTATTATCTTTTAACCATTTAAAATCAGAGATTAAAATAGCAAGAGGTTTAGAAAAATCTCTTTTTTTTATTTTATAAATCCAAGTATAGGATTTTATATCATGAATTGAACACGCTATTCAATAACAAGTATCTGTTGGTAATAAATATATCATTTTTATTGTTTAATATTTAAAAAAGAGGGGCTTTACTTTATTGGACTTCCTAAAGGGACTCCAATTTTTCTAGGGTATTTTGCATGAGTTTTTGAGACTTTTTCTATTAGAACTATTGTTCTTTTTTGATCAGCTAAAGTGTAATTTTTTACTTTTAGTATTTTGGCTCAAAGTCTAGATAATGCTTTTTTTGCTGATTTTAATTCTTCTTTATCATCCAGCTTGTATGCTGCAAATATTCATCCGACTTTTAGTAATGGAATTACATATTCTAATAAAGTGGGGAAATATGCTGTTGCTCTACTTGTGACAAAATCAAATTGTTCTCTGTATTCTAGATTTTGACCAATTTCTTCTGCTCTTCAGTTTAGAGTTTTTACATTTTTTAATCCTAATTGCACAACAAAATCATCAATTGCTTTTAATTTTTTTCAAACAGAATCTATTCCTAAAAAATGAGTATCTGCGTTAATTATAGCAAGAGGAATAAGAGGAAAACCTCATCCTGTTCACATATCTGCTACTTTTCATTTTAATTGTATAAATACATTTAACATAATAGAATCTATAAAGTGTTTTTCGATTATTCATGACTCATCTCTAATCCCAGAAAGATTTATCTGAGAGTTTTTTTCCATAAAAATTTTAAGGAACTTTTTAAAGAGTTTTGTTTCAGATTCTTCTAATTCTATATTGTATTTTTTTAATAATTTTTCCATCAAATATTATTATAATAATAAATCTTGCTGTTAGCTTATTTAACTTATTTTTTTAATCAAATTTTTTTAATTTTTTAATCTTAAAATACAAAAAGATTATGAGTTAAAATATTACAAAAAACTTGATTAAAATATCAAATATTGTATAATAAAAAAACAGCCTAAGCTGTAAAAAACAAAAAACAAATTAGTGAGGATAATCTATGACTGATGAAAGTGTAGAGTGTAATTCTGTTGATGTTCTGGATAAAGATGGGATTTTTGTTTCTATTAGCAAGGGAGACATGATGACTGTTATGCCACCTGAGTTAAGAGTTATAAATCAATTGGATCCGGATATGCCTTCAGCAAAACATTCCTTTGATGTACGTGAGTTTTTCTTAAGGGGGTATTATGATCTTACAGTTGTAAGAATTACACAAGTCCCTTTGGGGAACAATGAATCACTTGCAATGGTAGGCTTTAAATCCAAATTTGGAGTGAAAAGTGTGCCAGTATCAGATCTTATGTTCATTCCAGCAAAATAAGAGAGATAAACAAGAATATTCTTGATTTATTTTCTAATAATTTATATAAAGGGGAGGAGTTTTGTTAACTTCTCCCTTTTAATTTTTGCTTTAAAAAATTCTAGAATTGACTATATTAATAAATTAACTATAAATATAGTATATTATTATTAATTTTTAACTATTAACTATTATGAATAGTCTTGATATAGTTATTTGAGCTAATTCTCAAACTTGAGAAGTACAATTTGAAGATAATTTAGCAAATTGAAAACCAACAATATGAACCTCTAGAAAAGAAAGTTATAATTTTTCAGATTGAGTATATACAAAAACTGATACATGATTGTCTTTAGACGATAAAAATAAAATGGTAAATTGTATTAATGATATTGTTATTTGAGAAACATGAAAAGACGTTTTAATTACTCCTAAAAAAATAGATATTACTTTTCATGCGATGAGTATGGATAGAGGATTTAACTCTAACTATCCTAAAGATTTTATGAATTCTTTATCTGAAGTAATTTCAGATTATAGAGATTGATTGGTACAAAAAACAACGGCTATACTTATATCATATGATCACGAATGAACAAATACTTATTATCCAGCTGCTCCAAAGAAAAAAGAAGTTGAAGGATCTTTTTTAGATAGTTTTTCTGATGAAAAAAAGATAGTAGATTTAGAAATATTTGATTCTCCAAGTTCAAAAAGACTTTGACTTACTTTTTTATGAGTTGTTTGAAATTTTATTAATTTTTTAGAATCATTAGAAAATGATCCTTCATTTAAAAATATTCAAAAACAAATACAAGATTTTTTATGAGATGATTATAATTGCCTTATAAAATTGTTTAAGAAATATCCTTTAAAGTGAGAATTAAATGAATGACAGTTGAGTCAGAAAGAATTACAAGAAAATGGTGAACTTGATTTTCTTATAAATAAAACAGCAAGTGATATTGATTTTGCAAAATTATCATATATTTCATGAATTATTTCTGAATTATATTTAGAATTAGCTATGACTATACTAGACCATAATAGAGATGAAATTTTAAATGATTCTTGAAATACATGAAATACTAATAGATTTTCTTTAGATTGGGAAACTATATGAGAAGCAATGAAAAATAATTTAAGAGGTAAATGATTATTTAATGAAAAAGATTGAATATATGTTAAAACCTTAGAAGAATTATTAAAAACTTTAACAGAAAAATTAGAAAAGAAATTAGATCCAAAAATTGATGAGAATAAGGTAACTAATTTAGTATATATAGAAGACTGATATAATTATGAGGTTTCAACTTTAGAGGATGGGAAAAAACAAATAGCATATACTAGAGATTATATTTTTAATATAAATCACTTAGATACTATTAAAAACCATTTTTGAATTATTCCTCTTTTTATGAAACTTAATTTAATAACGAATTCTTGAATATTAAATAAATGAGAAAGCATAAAAAGTATAAGAGAAATGTCAATGATTTTTACATGATCTGATATTGTATTAATGAGAGAGTGAAATAGAATAAAAATAGTAAATAGAGATAACCCTAGAGAAGTATTTTCTGAAATAGAAGTAAATGATAAATTATATTCTTTAGAAAATCCATCTGTTGATTGATTAAAAATTGAAAATGATGAGGACAATGATTTTAATGATGAAGAGATAAAGCATAGGGAAGAATGGTATAAAGATTTTACTAATAGTATACCAAAGAGTATATGAAAAATACCAGTACTTAACCCCAGTTCAGCTATTATTGAATATATTTGATTCCAACTTTATGACTGATTATTTAGAAATCAAGAAAATGCAGAAAAAACAAAAGGTATGTTTAAGTGAGCAAAAAGATGTGATTTTACTTCTTTAAAATGAATTTTTTGAAAAGTAGAAACAACTTATATTTCTCCTATATTTAGAAGTTTAGTAGAAGAAGATAGATCTCCTATTGTAAGAATAACAAACTTGGCTTATTTAAGATGACCTATATCTACGGAGGTTGAGACAATAGATAAATTTTGAAATTTACTTTGTAGGCATAAGTTTATAATTGCTTAATAGTCATATTCATTTATGAGGTAAGAGATGAAAATTTCTTGCCTCATTTTGTATTTTGTATATACTCAGTATATGTTACAAACAAAACTTACAAAATCATTACTACGCACTACAGATAATTATATTAAAGCTCTTAAAAAATGAGGGTTTTTAACTGTATCAGATTTGTTAGGTCATTACCCAAGAGAGTATGAAGATAGGACAAATGTTCTTGATACTTTTTCACTTTTGAATATAAAAGAAAAAAATACCATATTGGTTAAGTTACTTTCACTTAATAATATTAAAACTTGAGGTTGAAAATTGCTTACAAAAGCTGTTATTGAAGATAAAAATTGATTTTTATCTGAATCAGTTTGGTTTAATAGAAAATATTTATCTACGACACTGAAACATCATGAATGAAAAAAAATTCTTATTTCATGAAAAGTTAAATATGCTTACTGAAAAATTACTTTTGGGTCTCCAGAAGTAGAAACAGATTTATCAAAAGTTGCTTGAGAAATTGTTCCTATTTATTCTGATATAAATTATATTCCTTCTAAATGGACTGCTCCAAAAATAGGAATGTTGAAAAAATATATTTCTGAAATAACTGAGGATTTACCGGAATCAATTATTACTAAATATGATTTTATTCCAAAAAAAGAAGCAGTTTATAAAATTCATTTTCCAAAAAATAAGGATGATATAGCTGTGGCAAAATACAGATTAGCCTATGGAGAATTATTTGAAATAAACTATAAATCTATATCAAGTAAATATGAAATATTTAAGAATACTGAAGGGAAAGCACAAGCTATTAAAATGAATATAGAATTGATAAAGGATATATTTTCAAAACTACCTTTTGAATTAACTGATCATCAAAAAATAGTTCTTTTTCAAATATTAAAAGATATGGAAAAACCTCATTCTATGCAGAGGTTATTAGAGTGAGATGTAGGAACAGGTAAAACCGTTGTTGCTTTGATTGCAGCTATACATGGGATTTTGGAAATGAGGGGAATGCAAGTAGCTATAATGGCTCCAACTGGGATATTGGCACGTCAGCATTTTGAATCTATGCAGGAATTATTTCTAGAATATAAAATAAGCTCACATTTACTTGTTTGAAGTCTTACTAAAAAACAAAAAGAAGCTGTAAAATGAGATCTTAGGAATTGAAATATTGATGTTGTTATTTGAACACATGCTTTGGTGCAAGAAGACGTAAATTTTCATAATTTGTGATTTATTATTATTGATGAACAACATAGATTTTGAGTTAAACAAAGAGAAGTATTAGAAAAATGATTTGGTAATAAAGCAGGGATTGTTCCTCATAGTTTGAATATGACAGCTACTCCTATACCTAGAACTTTGGCCCTTACACTTTATTGAGACCAGGATTTATCTATTATCTCTCAGTATCCTAAATGAAGAAAAGACATATATACAAAAGTTGCAAAAACTGAAAAACAGAGGAGAGAAATAGAGCTTTTTGTTAGATCTGAAGTAGAAAAATGAAGACAGATTTTTTGGATTTCTCCTCTTGTAGAAGAATCAGAAAAAATTGATTTGGCTAATGCTTTTTCTACTTACGAATCTTTAGTAGATATTTTTTCTCCATTTACAGTTTGATTACTTCACTGAAAAATGAAAGCACGTGAAAAAGATGCTACAATGAAGGCATTTTCAGAAAACAAAATCCAGATTTTATCAAGTACATCAGTTGTAGAAGTATGAGTAGATATTCCAAATGCTACAATAATGTGTATAGAATGAGCAGAAAGATTTTGATTAAGTCAATTACACCAATTTAGATGAAGAGTTGGTAGAGGGAAACATCAGTCATATTGTTATTTATTTCCATCAAAAGGAAATTATACAGATAGATTAAAAGCGATGGAATCTACGAATAATGGTTTTGAATTAGCAGAGATAGATTTAGAACTTAGATGACCATGAGAAGTTTATTGACTTAGGCAGTCATGAGTACCAGATTTGAAAGTTGCTGACCTGAAAGATTTAGAATTAATCAGTCAAATTAGGGAAGATATTGAAGAGTTATTTGAAAAAAAGGAAAAATAGGTATAATAAAGATGAATAAAAATAATCCACCTTTGAATTTCCTCCTTTGAAAAAGGAGGAAGGCTGCAATTGTTCCTCCTTCCTTTTAAAAGGAAGGAATTCAAGGATGGATTATTATAACTTAAATGAATTATCATGAACCTACTACAATTTTTTTTCATAATTTCTTGAATAGTAATTCTTATTATTTCAGTTGATATTGCTAATAAACAAAAATTCAATGCTTTACATTTTTTGGTATTTATTGGTGTATGAGGATGATTATTAATTTTCACTTTTTTTCCTTCAATTTTAAATGCAATTTGAGATTTGTTTTGAATAGCTAGAGGGGCTGATGTTTTGGTTTACACTTCAATCATTTTTTTATTATATTTTGTATTATTACTTTTAACTAAACATGTTGAAAATAGAGAATCTATAACAGCACTTATAAGAGAATGAGCAATTTGTAATTCTTCTAAAAAAATCATTCAATGAAAAGAGGTTTTTTTAATCAGAGTTTTTAATGAAGCTACAGTATTAAAATGAATTTTAAGAGAGATTATTGATAAGGGCCATGATAATATTTTAGTAGTAAATGATTGATCAATAGATAATTCTAGAAAAATATTAGAAAATTTTTGAGATAAAATAGTTTTAATTAATCATTCAATGAACAGATGAGCATGAGCTGCTTTAAAAACTGGTTTTGAATATTTAAGAAGATTTTGAGAGGTTGAGTATATTGTGACTTTTGATGCAGACTGACAACATGATATAAATGATATTGGCAAATTTTATAAACAGTTTGAAAAACATCCAAAGATTTGAGTTGTTTTTTGATCAAGATTTAAAGGAAGAACACATTCAAATGTTCCAGTTATAAGAAAAATAACACTTTTCTTTTGAAAGATTTTTACTCTACTTGTTAGTCATGTTTATTTAACAGACGCACATAATGGTTATAGAGTTTTTAAATTAAAGACTATTAAAAAAATTAATCTTAGTATAGATTGAATGGCTTATGCCTCTGAATTAATTGAAGAACTTAGAAAGCATAAAATTAAAATAAAAGAAGTCCCGGTTAATATTAAATACACACAATATTCTATGCACAAATGACAATCTTCAGGAAATGCTATTAGTATAGCATTAAGAATTTTATGGAGTAAATTTTTTAGGTAAAATTAATTTTATATTAAAAATTAATGACTAATTAATATCACATGAGTAATATAAGGTTTTATATTACTTTTTTTGTTTCATGAAAATTAAATTTTTTATAATATATTTTCTTTTAATCAATCATACATTTGCTGATATTTTATTTTCTGAAATTTTTCCAAATACAGTGGATGATAAAAATTTAGAATATATCGAATTGTATAATTCTTGAGATTTAGAAAAAAGTTTGAGTGGATTTATTTTAAAAGACAAGATTTGAAAAGAATATATTTTTTCTGAGTGAGAAATTTTGTGAATATGAGAAAAGAAAAAATATCTCAGAACTTTAACAAAAATTATTTTAAATAATTTTGATGAAGAATTATTTTTAAATGATAATCTTTGAACTTTAGTTGATAGTTATAATTATAATACAACTGTAAAATGAGAAGTGATTATAATTTGAGAAAATAATGAGAATGAAGAAGTCGAGGAAAGTATAATAGAAGAAGAGATAATAGAAGAAGAGATAATAGAAGAGAAAGTTCCAGATATCATAATTGATAATTATGAAGTACCAGATGTAATTTTTAGTTTTCAGAGAGCAACATATTTATTAGAAAAAGAAAAAATATCTCCATCTTATACTTGTGATACAAGTAAGGAAGCATGTAAAATAAATCTTGATTTCAGAAATAGTTTTACTTGAGATTTTAGTGAAAATGATTTTGAATGTGAAACTGATTTTGGATTCACTAATGATCAGGAAAACAGATGTAATCCTTCAACTATAATTGTACCAGTTTGAACTTTTAATTTTAAAATAAAAATAGTTTCAAAGGAGACTTTAGAGTTTTCTGAAAAAAGTTTTAGTGTAATTAATAATTGATATATAAAACCTGTTAGTAAAAGTACTAGGTCATCATCTACAAAAATAATAAATATGTGAATAGATCCAGTTGTAATTACTAAACCAAATATAATTGTTCAAAGTTGATTGAATGAAAAAAATGAATGTAGTAATCTTAATAATTGTAATTTAAATTTTAAATATATTGAAAAATCTAAGTATGAAAAATGTCATTGGGATTTCTGATTATGAACTTTTGAACCTTGAACAAATACTAAGTGTGATCCTTGATATGTAAAATATTGAAAGGGAGAATTTGTTGTAAAATTAAGAGTTTTTGAAAAATGAGATTATAACAATTTTGAAATAGGTGAGTTTATATTTTGGAATTGAGTTGAGCCTAGTAAATGACTACTTCCTATCCTGCCCCTTTTAGGAGAGGGAATAGAATGAGTTCAAATATATTGAGTGATGCCAAATCCTGTAGGTAGTGATAACTTTGAATATATTGAGTTAATAAATAATACGGATGAAAATTTTAATTTAAAGTGATGTAGTTTAGATGATATAATTGACTGAGGAAGTAAACAATTTGTTTTTGAAAAAGATGATTTTCTAAAACCAGGTGAAATAAAAAAATATTTAAAAGAAATCACAAAACTAAATTTGAACAATGATTCTGATGAGGTGAATTTGATTTGTAATAATGAATTAATTGATATTTTAAAACGGGATTTTGATATAAAAAGTTGATATTATTTAGATCATTCTGAGCTAGATGTTTCTTCATGAAAAGCAAAAGTAATTGATATTATTGATTGAGATACAATTAAAATTCAGTTTATTGGTTCTGAAAAAATAGAAAATTTTAGACTAGTATGAGTTGATACTCCAGAAACAAAACATCCGAATATGAAAGTTGAACAATATTGACAAGAGGCTTATGAATTTGTATTAAGAGGATTAAAATGAAAAGAAGTATTTGTAGAGCTAGATTCTAATAATATCCGTGATACTTACAGTAGGCTTTTATGATTTGTATTTTTAGACTGAGAAAATTTTAACAAAAAAATTATAGAAGAATGATATTCTAGAGCCTATTTAGATTATGATTTTATATACAAAGAGGATTTTATAAAAGCAGAAAAAATAGCAGAAGAATCTGGAATTTGAATTTGGTGAAATTATGAAGATACCTCTCCCTTAATCCCTCCCTTTTTTGAAGAGGGAAATAATGTAATTAAATCAAAAATTATAATTCAATGAAAAATATGAAGTAATAAAAAACTGGATTGAAATATATTAACTTGTTATGATACTTGTAGTGTAAATTTTGACTGAAGAGAAAGTACTTGAAATATAAAAAAATATTCTTGGGATTTTTGAAATTGAGAAAAATTTGAATGACAAAATCCATGATATATCAAGTATCAAAATCTTTGAAATTATAAAGTTTATCTAGCTATAATTTCAGACAGTTGAGAATTAAATATATCAGAATTTTATGTGAATTTTATTAAGACTCCAAAGAAGCAAAAAGCATCAATAATTACTAAGGTTAATGCCGAAGATAGTACAGTTGATATTTTAGAATTAGATGAATTAATTTTAGATGAAGAGACTCTAGAGGAATGATTTAATTATTCTCTTTTACTATATATTATTATAGGAATTACTTGATCACTTTTATTATTTATGATTTTAAGGAAAGAAAAGTTGATTTAGGGAATTTCTTTTTTAAAATTAATACAAAATTAATGTAAAGTTAGTATAATGATTTTATATATAAATATTTAATGAAAGAATATGAAAGAGTTAATTAAATTTATTAAGGAAAACAATATATGGGTAGCTAGAATATTAGTCATTATTTGATTGTTTTTTATTATTAAATTGTGGATGATGTGATTATCTGTTACTTCATCTTGAGGTGGGTGATTCATAAGTATCGGTATTGGTTGGGATTTTGAATATTTTTGGATAAGTGCTTGATATATTGCAATCATTTTGTTAATTATTTCAGTTTTATTATTATTTTTAATATCTAATACTGAAAACAAAATTAGAAAAGCACAAATAGCTTTTTTGATTTTATTTTTCTGATTAATCTGAAAACAATTATTTTTTTTAATATCACCAGAATACAAGTTTTATTTAACACCTGTTACCAAACAATACAAAGATAAGGAATGAAATGTTACTGATATTGATAAATACTTAGATTTAGTTTGAAATTATTGTCAGGATATTAAGTATTACAAAATTTGAAATTGTAATAATAAATATGTAGAAAATTTTGAAACAGTTGAAGAGTATATCAAGGTTTTAAATTTTGCTAATAAAACCGATGATTATAGAATGTATAGAGATACCTTTAAATGAGTTGAAAAATATTGAATTTTTAATTTATTAGAGAATTATAATGATGAAACTTTTCAGGTTTATGCTATTTTTCATTATAATTTTTCTGATGATGATAAAAAAATACTAAAAAAAATAATAACAAATAAAGAAGTTATTGAATTATTAGATTTTCTAATTTTAAATGAAAATGAAAATCTTAAATTAAAAGAAGAAGATAAATATCATAGTAGTAATTATTTTTGGCAGGAATATGAATCTAATTTTTATAAAAAAATTAATAAAAGTGGAATTATCAATTCAAAGTTATTTTAAAAATTAATTATACTATAATGAAAAAAATATTATCAATATTATTATTGATGTTTTTAAATATGCCAAATGGTTTAGCATATGAGGAAATATATTGAGAATTAAATTCTTTTGAAAAGCAGGTTTTAACTTTTTGAAATAATACTTGTGAATGAATTGTAGATTCTGATATTCCTACAATATTTATACCTGGAGTTCTTGCTTCTTGGTACAGTGAAGAATGATTTGACGACTCAAAAATAAAAAGATGGATTCCTGATCCAATAACACATTCATATGATACCTTATTTTATACTTTTAAAGAAAATTGATATGATATAAAGGATGTTTTTTATAAAGATGAATTTAATACATACATTGTTTGAAACCCAAATAATTCACTCTATTTATTTTGATATGATTGGAAAAAAGATAACAAAGTAACAGCAAAACTTCTAAGTAATTTGATACTTCAAATAAGAGAAAAATATGAAGAAAAAAATGGCTGTGATATTTGAACTGTAAATATTGTCGCTCATTCAATGTGAGGTTTAGTCGCTCGTGCGATGCTTCAAGATATGTGTGCAAGTGATGAAGCAATAATAAATTTTTATAATAGAAACTGATTGCAAGAATGAGAATTAAAAGATTTTATAAGTACAAAGTGTAACTACACAATGATTAATAAACTTATAACAATATCAACACCTCATAGATGATCACCTTCTAGTTTTCCTATATGGGAAAAAGGGGATTTATGGTTGACTGATACTTTTGTAAAATCTGAATTAATTGAAAGACAATTATGATCAAGCATAGTTAAAAATTTATATAAAATTATACATTGATTTGATTCAAATTTTCCTAATTGAATAGTTACTCTATGACAATTATTACCTGATATTAAGAAATCAAATAATTATAATAATAACTTAGTATATTTAGAAAAGGATTGAAAAAAAATTTCAAAAGATAATCATACACAAAATAGTTTTTTGGAAGAATTAAATATATGAAAAAATATTGATAAAATGTTTTCAAATATTTCATGAAATTATGTTTCTTATTATTCTACTCTTACATGAAATAAGGATAAAAATAATATTATTTGATTTAGCATATGATCTGATCAAACTGAATATTATTTTTGAAAAGATATCTATTCAACTTATGATTCATCAATTAATAAAAAAATATATAATATTGATGAAAATATTAGAAATGAGGAATGACTATGATGAGATTGAACAGTTCCTACAAATAATCTAAGACTTGTTCCAAATGATTCTTATAGTTGAAAAGAAATAAAAAATAATAAGTTTAAACCTATTGAAATGAAGTGTTATGATTGAGAAATTGGGAATGATATTGAAAGAGAAACGAATTTATATGAAAATTTTTGAGAAACAAATATGGAAATATGTTCTCACACAAAAACACCTGTATGATTATCAATAAAAATTATTAAGGAAATTTCATGAAATATTATAGTAGATGATATTGAACAAGAAAAAAAGTTATTATCTGAATATATTTGATACTTAGATTATATTTTTGATAATATAACTTATAGCTATAAAGATTCTATTGTAGGTGAAATAGAAATTATAAAAAAAATTGAAACATGAATACTTAATTTTATGAAAATAGGTGATTTGTTTGAGGATAAATATAATCATGTTTCATTAAACAATGATGGTTATATTAATTTGAATTTTTGATGAAAAATATGACAATGGACATCGTTACTTCGTTATGAAATTCTTTCTCCAATAAATATAATTATAGAGGATGAATTATGAAGAAAAATATGAATAGATCCTGATACTGGGATGATAATAAATGAAATACCTGGTGCTTGGACTAGTTGAAATACAGAAGGAAGTAATGAACCAGAATTTTTTCTGATTCCTAGATCATGAACATGACAAATTTTACATAAGATTTATACTTATGGAACATGAGACTGAGAATATCATATTGTGATGAATGAAATAAAATCTAAAGAAAGTGAAACTTGAAAAGAAGTTAGTTTGGTTATTGCATGAGTTGCAAAAAAAGGGGAAGAAGAATGATATATTGTATGAATTAAATGAAATAAAGCTTGATATTCAAAAATTGATTCTAATATGTTAGATATATTAAATGAATCTGTATTAGAAAAAAAATATAAGGATATTTTAGAAAAACTTATTTATATTTTGGATACAAAATATAAACAAAAAGCAAGAAATATATTAAAAGAAAAACTTATTAAATTTCAATCTTTAAAAAGTAACAAATTTAAGGATAATGAAAAAGTTAATTATTTAATTAGAAAACTTATTGAATATTTGGGGAAATAAAAAAACAAGAAACTCAACAAGTTTCTTGTTTTTTTTCATATCTTCTTATAATATAAACATACATTAAAAATAAGTTTTTTTAAAATGAAAATATTAACACTTTGATTGTGAGCTTTTGGTTTTGCTGTGAATAAATTGTTGTGAGAAAATAATCCTGATAGGATTTTTTATTGATTTGAATTAAATAAAAAAATAGTTACTAGCTTGAAAAAAACAAGGAAACATCCGTTCTTTTTTGAAGGATATAAATTACCAGAAAATATTGAGATATTAGATAGTTATGATGATATAATTTCTGATATTGATTTATTAATTATTGCTATTCCTGCTCAGTTTATTTCTGCTAGTATTGATTGATTCAAAAATAAATTAAAACCTAGAGTTACTATTATGAATTTGGCTAAATGAATAGATGTAAAAACTAATAGTCCTATAAGTAAAGTATTTGCTGAAAAGTTAGTCTGAGTAGATTATAATTACTCTGTTTTATCTGGTTGAATGATAGCGCAAGAAGTTGTAGAATGAAAAATGTTATGAGCTGATTTATGAATAGAAAATTTAGAAATTTGAAATAATATAAAATTATTATTAGAAAATAAAAATATGAAGATAAAAATACAACCGGATATTTTAAATATTGAGTTGTATTGAAGTCTAAAAAATATCATGGCTATAATGGTTTGATATTATGAATGAAAAGGAGATGAAAAATCTTCTATTTGATTTCATTTGGTGAATTTTTATGATGAAATGAAAGAGCTTATAAAAAAATATGATTGAAATCCTGAAATTGATTTTTCTTATTATTCACTTGGATGAGATATAATTGCAACTTGTTTTTGAGATTCTAGGAATAGATATTTCTGACAATTATTATGATCAGGGAAAAACATATCTGAAGTTTTAGAACAACTTGAATTAGAAAAAAAACATGCTGAGGGTTATGAAACTTTAAAGGCAGTTTATGAAATGATTAAGGATGAAGAAGGTTTTGAAATAACTAAACATATGTATAGTTTGATTAAATAGTTTTAAAAATGAAACAAATAAAAATATCAGTTATAATGCCTGTTTATAATACAGAAAAATATATATGAGAGGCAATTAAGAGTATACTAAATCAAGGTTTTAATGACTTTGAATTTATTATTATAGATGATTGTAGTACTGATAATAGTTATAAAATTTGTAAAGATTATTCTGAAAAAGATGATAGAATAAAATTATATAAAAATGAAAAAAATATTTGAGTTGTAAAAACAAGAAATAAATTATTAGAAAAGGTCTCAGATAAATCAAATTATATTGCTATAATTGATGCAGACGATATAGCAAGAAATGATAGACTTGAGAAAGAATATAATTTTTTAGAAAATAATGAGGATTATTCTATTGTATGAAGTTTCTTGAATATAATAGACGAGACTTGAAAAATAATATGACATAGAAAATATCCGAAAAATAATAAATCAGTTTGAAAAATTATATGTAAAAAATCACCTTTAGCACAACCAAGCGTTATGATTAGAAAAACTAGTTTAGAAAAGGTTTGAAATTATAATGAAGATTTTGAAAGATGTCAGGATTATGAGCTTTGGTTTAGATTTTTTAATGCTTGATTCAAAATTGGAAATATAGAAGAGGAGTTATTAAATTATAGAGTATTTTTTGAACAATGAAAAAGTAAACATCTAAAGCTTACTTTAAATAATACTATAAAAATTCAGAGTAAATATATTTTTAAAAAGAAATATTTTAGTATATCCAATATAGTATATTTTTATTTAGAAAAATTACTTTTATTTTTACCAAATAATCTTATACTTTGGTTGTTTAAAATTTTAGAATATAGGAAATGATAAAAGAT
>JASFZI010000046.1:0-45010 GCA_045107135.1 Candidatus Altimarinota bacterium | reverse complement strand
TACATGGTCAGGGTATTTATCTAAAAGTTCCTTATATCTTTCCTCTACCTCAACACTTTTCCCTTCAGCAATTAAAATTTCTATTTCTTCTAAATAATTCATACTTATATTATCATTATTTTGAATTTTGAAACTTTCATATCACTCTTGTATTCATACATGATCAGGGTATTCATCTAAAAGTTCCTTATATCTCTCTTCTGCCTCAATATTTTTCCCTTCAGCAATTAAGATTTCTATTTCTTTTAAATAATTCATATTTATATCATTATCTATAAAATCATTTTCTTTTGTTTCTTTTTCTATGTTTCATAATTCAGTAATACTAACCTCTTCATTTTCAGTAGAAGTATTATTTTCAATATCAACTTCTTCAGCTGAAATTTTATTATCAATAATAAGTTCTTCATCTTCAGTTACTCAATTGATACTACATCAAGTCAAAAATAATAACAAAAGATAGATATATATATATATTCTATAATAATTCATAATTAATAATAATAATAAATATAATGAAATAATTATATTAAATAATAATTAAATGACAATTAATTATCATTTTTTGTTTAAACATAAAAAATAATATTATTTATATAAGATGTATACTATTGATTTTTAATATACACTTATCTAAACTATACTCCTTTATTAAGTTTTTTATATAAAAGAACTGTTATTAAATTATATATTTTAACATTATTATTCCCTCTTTTATCTAAAGAAAAATTATACAATCAATCTATATTTTGATTTATTTTTAGTATAAACGTATCGTTTAAAATATCATTCCTAAACCTAATTTTTTTAAGCTTAGACTTCATTATTAAAACATCTTTTATATAATAATCACATACAATTTTAGGAAAATTAAATAATTTTTCATATTCATTCACTAATTTGTCTAAATAAATAAAATCGAACCATACTCAGTGATTATCAAACTTGTTAAGTGTACTAGATAATGATTTTTTTATTCATTCTAAAGTATACTCATTAACTAAAAAATCTCATTTTGTAAATTCTCTACTTCAATAAATATTAATATATTCTGGTTCTACTCAGTTACATTCATCTAAAAAAACACAGTCATTACACTTAGTAAAAAAAATTCTTTTAATATCATAAGATGTATGTATATTTTTATTTGTTCATTTTTCTTGTTTTTTTACTAATAATGATATTCTATTATAATTACTAAATTTAAATAAACATTTTGGTATAATATCATTAGGTTGCAACTTAATATTATATCTTATAAAAGTATCTAAATGTTGTTCTAAAACATGTCTAATTTCTTTTATAATAGATGTATATGGTGGAATTAAAATGTTATTTCTTTCCTCTCACATAACAGCATTTGGCACTATTAATTGAATTTGTCTAAGAAAATATTTATTTTCAAAGTATATACTAATTTGACTAAAAATTATACTTAAAGATGAAAGAGTTGGTCTTAATAATAAAATAGTTAATTGTACTTTTATTTCAAATTTTAAACAATTAGAAATTGCATTATGTTTTATTTTGTAAGAATCTTTATTCTGAGTTAATATATTATGTTCTTCATCATTTGAAGAATACAATGTTATGACAACTTTGTTAACAAATTTAGATAATTTTTTAGTAAATTTTTTATCTGCTAATCTAACTCAATTAGTAAAGAGATAAATATTAAAACCCTTACTTTTAATAAAATCTAAAACCTCAAAAAAATAACCAAAAACAGTTGGTTCATATCAATTTATTCATATTTTAATTGTTTTTATTCATCTATCACTTACCCCTTCTATCTCTTTTTTTAATTCTTTAAAATGTTTTTTTTCATTAATATTTCACTTTGTCTCATAAAAATTACAAAATGTACAATTAGTATTACAAATTCATTTTATTGCTAACATATATGAATTATCCATAATAATATATTATTTATTTAAAAAACAATTTATCTTTTCTCTTATATAATCTTCTCATACAAAACTTACCCAGTTATTATAAAATCAAAGACAATATTTATTATTTTCACATCTATCACATTCATTAAATTTTTGTTTTTCTTTCCAAAGCCATTTGTAACTTTCTAAATTACTCTTATTTACATTTCAATCTTTTTTATTTTCCTCTAATTTTTTTAATCTTGAATATTCTAAATTATATTCCTTGTAATCAAGAATACACAAAGGAGGTGAAGTAAAATGAAAATCTGGTAAAATATTATTTTTTTCACATAGTTCAACTATTTTTGCTACTTCCTTTGTTTGATTATCTCAAAAATCTAGTAATACCTCATTTTTATTTAGTTCCGCATATCAATTTGGCTGACAATATCAAAATGAGATTTTGCGTGTTATTGAATTATCCCAATGATTTCTAGATGGAATTAAGCTTATAAATCATATTTTAAGTAATAGATTAATATAATCATAAATAAAAAATAAATTAATTTTTGTAACAACTATATTTAGATAAATTGAAATTTTTCTATCCAATTTATTTTCTTTCAAATAATTTACCCAATCTTTAAAATCAGAAATATTATAATAGCTTCAAAGTTGCTTGTTTATTTTCTCATCTCACGAATGTTGTGCTAAAAAAATCTCATCTAATCATGCTTCTATAAGGTCTAAAATGTATTCTTTGTTTTTAAATA
The DNA here is from genome assembly GCA_045107135.1 of Candidatus Altimarinota bacterium. GTDB lineage: Bacteria > Patescibacteriota > Gracilibacteria > BD1-5 > UBA6164 > UBA6164. Next base: position 42,360 of record JASFZI010000046.1, on the reverse strand, counting down.
AAGTGGTCCCATTTGTTTGAATTTCAACAGTTCACACTCAAATTTCTTTAGCTAATTTTATAAATGATAATAAATTTTTGTTTAAAGTTGGTTCTCATCATGAAAAAGATAAAATAAGACGTTTTCTTTCTTCTTGTGAATATTTTTTTGTTAAAGCAAAAACCTTATAAATTACTTCTTTTGAACTAACATCATGTTCTCAATAATTGTTAGTTTTTAGGACATTACAAAATTTGCAAGACCAATTACATTTGTAATTAACTCTTATAATTTCATTTATATATATATGTTCAGCTTTTCCTTTTTTACTAGTCATTTTTTATAGGTTTAATTTCAGAGTATCAATATAATTTATTATAATTTACAGCTGGTCACCAACATAAATTATTATATTTACAATCATTGCACTTATTAATTAATCTTCTATCTCTTGGTAAAACTTCACTTCTATCTAATTCATTTCAACTTTCTAAAACTTTTACCCTATTTCAATAATCAATTTCATCAGTTTTATTAACAAAACTGATGAAATTGTCTTTTGGGAAAATACAAAATGGAAAATCTACAATTTTTAAAGAAATTTTTTTAATTTCACAATACTCTTTTATTTTTTTTACCACATTCATTGATTCAGTATAGGTCGGGGCGACTCTCTCCTTCAAATGCTTTATTCAATAATATTCTAGTGACAAGTCTGGATATGTTATGGCAATATTTTTGATTCATTTACTAATAACATATTTAGTTATATCAAATAAATCATTTAAATTATCTTTTGTTATTACAGTATTTGCCTTTAAATACACTCAATCCCAATATTTATTTATATTATCAAAAACATCATCCCATTTAACAAAGGCATTTGTTCTTGAAATTTTTTGTTGTAAATGTTTATCAATTGCCTGTACTGACAATATAAGCTCATCAATATATGATAAAAATTTTTTTGCTTCTTTTTTTATATGGAGCGTAGTTGCATTAGTTGTAACTAATATTGTAAATCACATTTTTTTTCAAAGCCTTAATGCATCTAAAAATACTGGTTGAATAAAAGGTTCTCATCACAAATACGTAATATGATTAAATCATTTAATTTTATATTTAATTAAATATTTTAATATTTCTTGCTTAGTTACTAGTGTATTCCAATCTTTCTCCATATTAGGAAATTCCATACAATATGTACATTTTTGATTACAGGTCCATCCAACATATATTTCTAATCTTTTAGTCATCTTTTATATTTCATTTTTTATTTAAATGTACTAATAAACAAATACTAAATACCTAAAAAGTATAATCAAACAATATTTTTTTACAAAAGATTTGGTAATATATATTTAATAAAAAATTCAATGTAATTTATTGTTTATAATGATTTTGTGATATTCCAATTAATATACTAATTATTGTTTTTTTATTATTTTTAAAAAAGTTTTCCTTTAGTTCATGGTTTACTCATCCTGTCCATGTTTTATTTTGAATATAACCATATATATAAATTTTTTCATAAATTTTATATATATTTTTAACTCCCATTCTATCAAAATCATTTCTAAAAAAATCTAAGGAAAAAAAGTTTTTTGTAATAAAAGAAAACATATTCAATATTTGTTTATTTGAATAATTATCTATTAATATAGAATCTAAAAATAAATAAATTGGCTGAAGAATGCAATATGAAATGGTAACTGAATCAAAATCTACCATATATTTTCATTTATGTGTATTAATGAAATTATGACGATTAGGATCTTCTTGTATTAATCAGATTTTAAGTCCTCATTTTAATCATATGTAATTTTTTATATTAAATTTAATTAAAATTTTCACAATATCATTAATATTTATTTTGGATACAAAAATATAATAAGGCATTTCATATAAAATCTGATTTTCAAAATATTTAATTTTTTTTATAAATCAATTTTTTACTAAAAATAAAGAATTTATATAAAAATCCAATAATGATATTCAATGTATAGAATTTATCCATAACATATTTTTTGATACTATATTATTAGATTGTTTAATAAAATTCTTATCGCTTTTATATAGATATCATTTTTCTTTATTTATTAGTGATTCTGTATCTATTATTGGTTCTACATTTTCTAAATATTTTATAGAATTTTTATCCTTTAAAATATTTAAAAAGCTTTCTTTATCGATATAATTATTAAAAAAATAATATATTAAATATAGTTTTTCCTCTATATTAGAATTAATATGGCTATTTATTTTACAAGCATTAAAAAAAATTTGAATAAACATATCAATATTAATTCTATTTTTTTTAAAATTAATTGGGGAAACTATAATATCTTTATTATGTTTACTAATTTTGTATATAAATTCTTCTCAATACTCTAAATCATAAAAAATTAAAAACACAAAATCATCTAATATTTTTTCATTAAATAAAAATAAATGAATATTTCAATATAATAATAAATTAGAAATATTTATTTCTAATAGTTTATATTTTCAAAATAATATTTTTCATTTTAATTTTAATAAAAAGTCATACATAATAATTATTTGCTGTTACTATTAATACTAGTATTTATTCGCTATATTTTTTACAGATAGAATTTACAATCATCTCTTATAAAACAACTAATACATCTTTTTTCTTCAAAACAAAAAGGTGTTTTTTTTCAAGAAAACCTTATAATATCTTCTTCTCATATTTGTTTTAATATTCACTCTTTAAAATCATAAAATTCTATAAATTTTCAAAAAAAATCTTTTGGAAATTTTACAAATTTTACTTTTAAATTCAAGTTTTTAATTACCTTAAATAATAAACTTATTTGTTTTTCATTTTCTAAAATTGAATAATCTAAAATGTCCTTATTTTCGTAAGGTCTATCAAAAGGGAAATAATTAATAAATTCAAAATTCTTTATTCAATATTTACTACTTAATATTAATATATCTCTGGCAATGGTACCAATATTAATATTATTTATGTGGATAATAGCTTTTAATATTAATCATGATTCTTTTAATAGAAAAATATTTTTTATTAAAAGTTCATAAGTAATTCATTTTCAATTTACTAATTCATGATTTTTTTTATTAAAAGAATTAAAATAAAATCAAAAAGAATTCAATCAAATATTTTTCATTTCATCTAAGATAATTTTATTTAAAGAGTAAGTATTTGATAATAAGCTTATATATTTAAATCCATTATTTTTAGCCTCCTTAATCAATTCTATTAAATTAGGGTGCAATAAAGGGTTACCTCAATAAAAAGTTATTATTTCATCAATACAACTTGTTTTTAATATATTTATTATAAAATTTTTTTCTATAAAATATTCTTTTGTTCTATAAGACTGTTCTAAGCAATATAAACAATTGTTATTACAAATATTCACAATTCTTAAGTCCATAGGTTACATATTTATAATTTTAAAATCAATATCATATTTATAATCAAAATTTTTATAAACAATAATAATAATAAACCCTTTGTTTTCAAATAAATCTAAATAAGAAACATTTGTTTCAATAAAATTTCAGTTATTAAAATAATTATCTAAATTGTTTTTAACTAAAATATCTAATACCTTATCAAGTTTAGAATATATTCTAAGTATTTTATGTAATCAATAATTAGTAATCTTTGAATAATCTCTTTTTATAGATTCTGCATGTGCTTTTTTATACAGGTAATGATGTGTAGATACAGTATCTAAATCACAATAATGCATAAAAAAATTAGAATCTGTTTTTGAAAAATAATTAATTAATTCTAAGCATAATATTTTACTGCCATATACTCATATCTCAATTTTTGGAACATCATAATACCTATGATAGATATCGAATTTATTTATTGGTAAATCTAATTTATATCCTTTTTCTTTATATTTTTCATAATTTAAATTATTAAAAGTTAATTCATTTAAATTAATTCAATCAATATTTCAATCTTCATTGATTTCCGTTAGTATATCTATCATATATTTTTTTGTTTTTGGAAAAACAGGCATTTCAATAATAACTGTAGGTATATATTTTTTAGTAAGAGCATAAATTTCTAATTTTGGTTTTTCTCATGGCTTAATACTGTATCTAATTTCATTAAGTTTTAATTTCTTTAATTTAATTAATTTATCTTCGTTCATTATATCTCCAGTTGTATAAATTCTAGTATGTTTATCTGGGTATTTATTGTTTACATATTCTAAAACTTCATAAACCTTATCAGTAAACAAAAATGGCTCTCATCAAGTAATAGCAAAAGTTTTATTACTAGTGTTTGAAAATCATGTGTCTATTATTTTATAAATATTATCCATATCATTTTTAGCATATGGATCTATATGAATTTTAGGTTTTAATGGAGTCTCTTCGTAACAAAAGAAACAATCCCTATGACATTTATAACTTAAAACTATAGTTACTCATTTCCCCATCGTACAATAAGAACATCAAATTGATCTAGTTTTATAATAAATATCCTTACTATTGTTATCTATAAAAATATCATCATCTTTACTAATAATATCAATAATAGCATTTATATTTTCTTTGGGCTCCTCCTTAATTCATAAAAAATTTACATTTTTTAATTTTTTATTGAAAAATAATTCTTTTTTTAAATACATTACTAAAATATCCTTAATAAAAAAAGGATTTCAAGTTAGTTTTACTTTATTAATAAATTCATTATTTTTCATTATACTACTTTTTTATTATTAATATTACAAAGTGGGTCGAGTGATCAATAATCTCAATTGTAAATATTTGCATCCATTCTACTTCATCACATACATTCATTTTTATATTCACAATCAAAACATTCATCTGGTAAAAATCCATTACTTAATTTTTTTTGGACAAACTCACCCTCCCAAATTGCCTTTATTCATTTATCAAAAATATTTCCTAAATTAGAATCAAATGCTGACATTATTTGTACATTTCAATCAGCTGTAATAATAGTTTTAACATTATGATTTGATGATAATTCTCAATCAATTACCATACTTGCAATTTTTATATTTTTAGTCACACAAAATGGAACAGAGTCAACAATTTTAAAATTTTTATTATATAATCTATTTAATTTATAAATTTTATGTATAGCTAGAGTAATCATTTCCTTACTTATTCACTTAGTTGTTCAAGTAGAAAATAATCTAAAAAAATGCCAATCATATATTTTAAAGTTACTTAAAATATAATAATAAATTTTTTCTAAATATAGAATATTTTTGGGTGTTAATATAGTTAAAAAATCTAATTGAATATTTTTATGATTTATTATTTTTTTTAATTGAAATATTTTGTCTTCATATTTCGTTTCCCATTTTTTTAATCAATCAATTCCATAAATATTCAAAGCTCATTTTTTGTTTAATTCAAAATAATCTTTATTATTAAATTCATGCATTGAAACCATTAAACTAATAGAATAATTGTCATTTATTTTTTTTAATATATTGTCAGATAATAAAGTTCAATTTGTATTTATCCTAATAAAGATGTTTTTTTCTTTTATAAAATCTAATAATTCCCATAAGAAACTACAAGAAAAAGGTTCTCATCATGTTAATATTATATCTCTAGTTCATGAAAGATATAATTCATCAATTATCATTTTAAAATCATCTAATCATAAAGTTTTTCTTTTATTTCTAGTATCTAGAGGATAATCATAATCATTGAAACAATAATCACAAAATAAGTTACATTTACTCGTAATATTTAAAACTGTTCAAAATGGAATTTTATCATAAAAAGATTTCTCTTTAAAAAAAATAAAATCTTTAGTATCAGATTTTAATATAATATTATATATTAAATTTGAAAGCAATTCATTACTTCATGATATTTGCCAATTTTTTGTAGTAAAATTATTTGAACTAGCTAAAAAATCAATATGTTTAAAATAAATTTTTTCTTTATTTTTTCCATCAAAAAAAATTAATAAAAATTCTCATAATAATAATTCTATTATATCTTCTAAAAGATATGAAGAAAGTTTTTCTTCATATCTGATACTTGGAAACAAAACTAATGAATAAAAAATTTTTGTAATCACCTATTTTTTTATTAAATAAAAATAAAAAATTTCATCCTCCTTATAATAATCTTTATCAAAAATAATTTTATCTATATAAAAATGTTTTTCAATTATTTGAGTTAGTTTTTCTTTTGTATTTCACCGTACAGGCAGAACTCAATCAATAATAAATAAAGGATTATTACTTCAATTATCAGATTTAAAAATCCTTATAAATACTCTTCATCATTTTTCTAGTAATCTATTGTATTTATTTAAAATTTTATTCCAATTTTCTGGTTTGTTTACATGTAAACATCAAGCATCTATAATTGTGTCAAATATAAAATTTGTTTCTAGAGTAAGTATGTCTTTTAGATAAAAATTTCATTTTGGATAATTACTTTTTGCATATGAGATAGGTTCGTTTGCTATATCAATTCAATAATAAATAAAATTATTACTTAATAAATATATGGCATTTTTTCAATATCAACAACCTACATCTAAAATATTATTTCAGTTTTCAAAAGTATAAAAATTTAAAAAATCTACAATATGAGAATCTATTTCCTTATATCACCATGATATACTTATTTTATTCTTTATATAATACTTATTCCATAAAATTATGTGATTCTCATTATTTTCTATATTCATATAATTTTTAAATTATTTTTATACTTGGTTCATAATATATAAATTATTTTTTTTATTATATATAATAAATCATTATTATCAATTGATAAAGAAATGATTATCTTATCAAGATTTTTACATATTTTATAATAGTAAAATAAATTATCAATAGTAAATGAATTATGATTGTTCAATATGTAAGATATTTTACTATTTTCTATCTTAAATAAAATTGATAATTCTAATCAATTCTTGAATTTTAAATAAATTTTATTTTTATTATTAAATATATATTTTTTATCATACAATTTCTCATTAAATAGAAAGAATAAGGCATAGTAATTTTTTTCCTTATAATGAAGATAAAATTTAATTTCTTTATTAGAAATTTTTTCTGCTTTATTTTTTTTGTAAAAATAATCTAACTCCTTTTCATATATCTCTTCAAAATCTAAAGCAAATATATTTTTAAAATCAGGTAATTTTATAATTCACGTATTCATTATATTAATAATAGAATACAATGATATCTCATCCTTTATATCTATGTTTTTTCAAAAAGATTTAACATCAAAATTAGTATTGTATTTTAAATTAAGATCTGAAATAGTTTCATAATATATTTTTCAAAAAATATGAGATCTAGCAGATGCTCATACTCAAAATAAAGATGCTGAAGAAAAATCATCATATTTTTCTATGTCAAATTTTTTGATAGTTAAGTCCCATCTGTATCAATTATTTTTATCTATTTTTATCTCATCAAATTTTCATATTTTATCAATATTTTTACTTAAATATTTATGATAAAGTTCTATTTTCTTAAATGATTCATCATAAAATAATTCTAAATTTCATTTAAAATGTTCATCTAAATATGTATCTGTTGGTAATAACCAATATAATATAATATTAGATGGATTAAATGAATATATTTTTCTTAATGTAAGTATAATATTAACTAAATTATCTTCTTTTAATCACATCACAACATCCAAACTTATATCATTAATTCCATGTTTCTTTATTATATTAATTGCATTTGAAACAACTTTTTCTCACTGATAATCTCTATTTGCTTTTTTTAAAACATCTGGATCTAATGATTGAACTCACATACTAATCCTATTTATTCAATATTTTGCAATAATTTTCATTTTTGCATTATTGATATTAATAGGATTTACTTCAAATGTTTTTTCTCAATTTTCTGAAAATTTAAAATTTTCGAATATATATAATAATAAATCATCAATTTGTTTTAAAGACAACATAGAAGGAGTTCATCATCATATATATAATCATCTAAATGTATATCATTTAAAAATCTCCTTATATTCATTTAAATAATTATATAAATATTCCAAATAATTTCATATACTTTCTTTATTAGGTACTTCTTTATAATAATCACAAAATTTACAAATTGATAAACAAAATGGAATATGAATATAAAAATCAATAATTGGTTTTTGTTCTTCATTTAAGTGGTTTATCCACTCTTTTTTTATATCAAAAAAAGAAAAAGGAATAAAAAGATTATCATCCATTCATCACCTGTATGTATCAGAAAATATATCAATATTTAATCTTCTATTATTATAATATAAATCTATAATTTCTTTTTTTTCTTTTAATGAACTTATCATAAGATGTTTTTAAAAATATACATCACATTTGGTACAAATATCACAATTTCAAGGACATTTCTGTATTCTCTCAAAAAAATTTAAATTAGAAAGTTTATTATTATCAATATACAAACTAGATAAATATTGTTGAGGTTCCAAGTCAAATAATTCTAATAAATTTCAGTTATGGTATCAGTTAGAGTATTTATTTAACATAAACTCTATTTTTTCGTTAGAAGCATCTCGAGAAACAAGTTTATAATGATCAATTAATCAATTGTAATATTTTAAATCCTCCGGTCTAACAAATGGTATCCTGAAAAATAATCTATTATTTTCTTTTATCATTGGATAACATGTAAAATCTTCAAATTCTTGTCAAAATATTTGTTCATTATTGTTTCAGACAGCTTCAAAATGAGCTGATCTAAATGGACAATTTCTAAAACATGGTTCATTTAACATTAATTGTATTTCTAAACCAGAAATTTTCTTAATATTTTTAATTAATAATAAATCTCTATTAATATCTCTATCTATAGTTAAAATATTGATTCATAATTTTTTAAAAAATATGGCTTGTTCTACATTTTTTAATCTTGTATTTACTGACGAATAAAAAATTAATCAAGGGAATTTATTTTTTAGTATTTTAACATAAAGTAAGTTTGTTATACTCACAGCATTTAGTCCTATTGAAATTAATCATTCTATATATCAAAATAATTTTGATAAGTGATCTTCTGAAAACATTTTTTTTCAATCAATAGTTGAATTCAATAATAAAATAGTTCTAATTCATAATTTATCACATAAAATAACTAATTTATTTATTTTATTTACATAGTCTGTATCTTGCCTAGACGGTCTTCAAGAACTTCAAAATTTTATAGGTAAAGCAAAATATACAGAACATATTTTTTCTTTATTTTTTATTAATAAATCAAAAAACCCTTTTTTTTCATTATATCCAATTGAAAATTTCATACACTATAAATTAATATTATACTTCCTCATTACTTGCCCCAATCAAATATCACTATTTTCTATATCTAAATATTTTCAGATATTATTTATATGATAATTCGGCTTGATTTTATTCCTATTTTTTAATATATTCCTAAAATTAATGTCACTATCCATAATATTTCAGATAATAGTACTATCTATATTAAAAATTTCTTTGGGAACTAAATCTCTTAATATATACAGTTCAACTTCATAGTCTGCATATAATTTTCAGTTAAAATCTAATAATATTTCAAAATCATTTTTTCAAATTCACTTTTCCATATCATCATTATTTTTTCAAGTAAATAAATCTAGATGAATATTATTTATTAAAAATATATCATTTATTTTTTTTATTTTTTTTAACAAATAATCTAAATTAATTAAATTTGATTCTGACCATTTTTGTGTATATCTAATAGGAATCAGAGAAAATTTTCTGAATCATATCTTTAAAAGTTTTTTAAAAATATCATACATTAAAATTTCCTTTCCAGGTTCAATAATAAAATTAATTAAAAAATTATTTAATTTTATATCTTTGAATAACTCTACATTATTGAGAATCTCCTTTGAATGTAGTGCTACAGAGAATATTATTTGAATTTTATTGTTAATCAAAAAATTTATTTTTTCCTTTGTTAATAAAGATCAATTTGTTACTATTAAATAATTTGATATATCGAGTTGCCTTGTATGTTCTACAATGTATTTTATTTTTTCATACTCTAATAATGGTTCTCATCAAAAAAATTCAAGCCTTAATTCATTAATTTTATTTCTATTATTTTTTAAAAAATTTATAAAATTATCTATTACATCATATCATAAAATATCATCAGAAAAATCTATTGCACAATAATTACATCTGAAATTACATTGTCTAGTCATTATAAGAAAAAAAACAACATTAATATTATCTCCTTCTTTGGCATCTATAAAACAATTTTTACAATCCCAATTTTTGTATTTACAGTTATCACATTCTTCAGTCATAATTATCTAATGAAATTTAATATATAAAGTATTTGGTATATTTTCATAATTTAAGATTTCTTTTTTATCAATTTTATGAATTATTTTTCTAAAAAAGATATCAGAATATTTATTTTTTCAATAATAGACTCAATAAGATTTATTTAATAAATTATTATCAATTTTTATATAATTATTATTTTTAAAGAATATATAGTTTGTTCAAATATCTAAAATTAAATCAACAAATCAATATAAATTTAATATTTTTACAGATAAATTATATGTATTAAGTGATTTTTGACAAGAGAAAGAACAAGGGGTATGAGTAATTAATCTGTTACTAAAAATGTCTAATCTTTTATCTATAATATTACTATTACCAAGAATAACTTTAAAATAATTATACATATAATCAGGAATCTCATTAAATGTATAATTTTTAAAAAAATTATAAAAAGATTCTACACAACAGCCTGGGAATCATAATAAATTTCAAATTTCTAAAATATTTTCGTTTTTTCAATTTAAATATTCATCAAATATCTTTTTAAACTCTGATAGTAGATCAACATCTTTTGAAAAAATAATAATGAATTCTTTATTATCTAATTTAGAAATTTTGTAAGAAAATAAGTGATTATAATTATTAAAAAAAGATTTAACTTGATAATAATATTGAATATTTATATATTCTAGAGTAATTGTTTTGTATCAATGCAAGAATAATAAAAATGAAGCTTTATTTATAAATAAATCAAAAACTGTATCATTTTTTAAATTAATTAAAAAATTATTTATTTCACTATTTTTCATAATTATAAATTTACATTATTTTTTTTCATAATTTTTCACAATCAACTTAAATCATCTCCTATATCCAAAAAATTAATTATTTTATTGATATACTTTATAGTATTAAATTCTCACCTTTTAATTAAAATATCAATTAATGAAAAATCTTTATCAAGAATATTTCACATATATATATCTGAATATGAAAAAATATTATTTGGTATTATATCATTTAATAAATATAGTTCGGTTTCATAATCGGCATATACAACTCCATTATAGTCCAAAATAAATTCATAATCATTTTTTTTAATATTATATTCAAATTCTTTATTTGTTCTTATGTAAAAAACTTCAAAACTATATTTAGATTTTTTTAAATCAAAATGTAATTTTGAAATTTTTTTTAATAATAAATCTAAATATTTTAATCTCTTTCACCATATTTTAGTGTAATAAACAGGCAAAATTGTTATTTTCCTAAATCATGTTTTTAATAACAATTTTAATATTAAAAACATATTTAACTCCTTTCATGGCTCAACTATAAAATTAATAATAATATTATTTAGATTATTTTCTTTAAAAAATTCAATTTTATTATTTAACAATTTTAGGGTTTTCAAAGTGACAGAAAAAACAATTTCAAAATTATTTAAATTTAAAAAATCTAATTTATTTTGGTCTAATAACTCTCAATTTGTAACGACAGAAAAAGAAATACCATCAATATTTTTTATTTTATTTACGATATATTTTAATTTATCAAATTCTAACAATGGTTCTCATCAAAAAAATTCAATTTTAATATTTCATAATAAATCTGATTTGTTTTTAATGGTAGTAATAAATGTATCTATAGTATTGTAATCAATTATATCATTACTAAATGTTAATGCGCAATAGTCACACCTATAATTACATTGCCTTGTTAACATAATTGTGAATAATATATTTGGTTTTTTAATATCTTCAGTATTGAATCATGTATCAACATAACAATTCTTACAATCCCATCAATTGAAATCACATGACTTACAATTATTTTGTTTAATATACATATATTATTTTATATAATCAATACAGATATCTGGATTAAATTGTTTTCATTCTAAAACATCTTTGAATAATTTAGAATATTCTATCTCTAAACGATTATAATATATAAAATCCTCCTCAGGTATAGTTGCAAATTTTTCTAAATAATATATAGTTTTGTCTATATTGTCTAATCAAATATAATATGATAACATTATTGGGTATGTAGGACTAAAATATCATAAAAAATATCATTCTTGTTCAGTTTCTATTTCATTTATATTACATTCATCATACAAAAATCTATGTAACTTTTTATTAGTTAAAAGTGTTTTATCTAACATAGCGTCAAGAAAGGAATACCTACATTCATTACTAGATTTTAAAAATTTTAAAAGTTCTTTATCCTTTCAAAATTTCTCATCAAAATATTTTTCAATATATTCATTATTATTACACAAAAATAAGAAAAAAGATTCCTCATTATTTCAAAGTTCTCTATAATTTTTTAAATTTTCTTTTATAACTTCTTCTTGATTGTTATCCTTTAACTCTCAAGTACTTGTTGAAAAAGTTTCTTTGTTTATAATATTTCATTCTTCTAAACTCTCTGTATTACTGATATAAAAATAGATAACATTCAATATCATTAAAAATAAAATAGTAAATAATAAATATTTTTTGTTCATATCTAAAATATAAAAAAATAAATTAATAACATAAGATATTATAATCTTTAAGATTTCTGTTTTTTAATATATTACCGTCTACTACCATGTGAACCATGTGAACCATGTGAACCATGCGATCCATGTGAACCATGTGAACCATGCGAGCCATGTGAACCATGCGATCCATGCGATCCATGTGAACCATGCGAGCCATGTGAACCATGTGAACCATGTGAACCATGTGAACCATGCGATCCATGTGAACCATGTGAACCATGTGAACCATGTGAACCATGTGAACCATGTGAACCATGCGATCAATGTGAACCATGTGAACCATGCGAACCATGTGAACCATGTGAACCATGTGAACCATGACTACTATGTTTTCATATAGATGCTTCATTATATAATGCACTACAATGTCATCAAAGTCTTGATATATCATTTACATTACAATCAGTTCAAGCTTCTGTTGTTTCTATTAATCAATTTATATCAACATCTCATTCTCAGATAATTGCTCATGCTATAACTACTCATGCTCAAACTAATAATGCATCTTTTTTTGATATAGAAACTTCCTCCTGAAGTAGAAACTTTTTTATTCATTTCTTTATTTTCGGAAAGATTTTTTTCTTACTTTCTGTCATAATACTAATTATAAAAATTTAAATATCACACTTTCACACAGCCCTATCTGGTTCTCTAATCCATTGTTTAAAAATTGCTTTTATTTCTGGATCTTTCATTTTTAAAAATAAATAATCTATAACCCCATATTGAATTTTTCTTTTTGTATCTAATGAAAAATTAGGGTAAACAGATCCTCTAAGCTTATAATTATGGATTGGACATACTCCAATATATGTTTTATAAGCACTATCATTGTATCATGGCATACCATCAAGAGTTGAAGACTGAACTAAAACACTAGTAGGTTCAGAAGTTATCATATCTTGATATGTCTTTCAGGCATTATCAGATACTTCTCAAATTTGGAAATCATCTATTCACATTCTTCAAAGCATTCTTCATTCATCACAACTATATATTTTACCATCATAGTTATAAGCTACTTGTCCGATACTAGCTCAACATGGTGATCTATCATCTAAATAATTTGGATCTCTTGGTTTCATAATTTTTCATAAATATATTGATGAAAAATGTTCTCTAAAAATTGTTCCTTCCTTATTTATTTCTATAATATAATCTAAAGATTTTTTATAATACTCTATAAATTCTTCTTCAGAATATCATAATTTTTCTACATCAGCAGCAGCAAAACCATAAGGATTTAATGGTCTTATAAACATACCATCTAATCAATTCTCTAAATAAGAATCAATTACTCCCTTATAATTTCATAAAGTTTTTTTGGTTACTGTTAATAATGCTCAAATTTTCTTTTCAAATCATAAATTCAAATCATTACATATAATTTTATATTTATCATTTATCTTTTTAATCCACTTGGTAACATCTTCATAAGAATTTCAATCTTTAAATGTTCTATTATAATTATGAATTTCTTCTGTTCAATCTAAAGATGTTGAAATATCTACATCATTTTCAAATAAAAAATCTAATTTTTCATCTGTCATTAGACTAAGATTTGTCACTAAGCAAAAATTTACTTTTTTCTTCAATTTTATACTTTTTTCAGTAGCATATTTAACCGTATATTTAATTATATCCCAATTAACTAATGGTTCTCATCATTGAAATTCTATAGTTATCTCTGGAGAAGTTGTATAAAACATAGTATCAATAACTTTTTTTGCAACTTCCTCTGTCATATCAAAATCCTTCGCATTCATTGGGGCTGCTGCGGCATGACAATATTGACATTTATGATTACACCTAAGAGTTACTATCATAATATGTAAAATTGGTCCGTACGCCAAAAAATTATTTTTTATTCAATATTCATACTTCAAATCTGATTCATAGAAAACAGTGTCCTTGAAAAACTTTTTAAGATTTAATTCATTTTTTTTGTCCTCTGATAAATTATTTCATCATTTAATAAAATCTCTAAATTCCTCGTTTGATAAATAAGAATAAGCTCATACATCATTAGTTATTAGCATTGTTTCCTCATCTAATTTTTTAAATCTAAAGTATCATACTTTTTTCTTTTCAAATTTATCAATTATATCTTTTGATAATAAATTACTCATTTTTTTAACATTCTAAGGAAATAACATAATTCATTAACTCATTGAAAACCTCATCTATTTCTTCAGTAGACTTTCACTCTATAATTAATAAATTTTTTTCTAATTCTATTTTAGTAACTCATTCAAAATCTCATATTGCTTCTTTTATTATCTTTTCTGAATATATTTCAGAATCTATTTTAAATTCTTTTTTCATATTTTTTATTTTTTAAATTTTTTTTTCATTTCTTTTACTGCATCAGTATCAACACTAATAATTGGAGTTTCTTCTACATTATTATTCTCATTTTCTGTTTCATCTTCAATTTCCTTGAGAATTTTTGCTATTTCATCCTCATCTATTTTTAATTCTGGATCATTTTCGATTTCCTTTAAAATTTCATCTATATCTTTATCAAAATCTATTGCATTATCTTCCTCATTCAAATTATTTTTTTCAAAATAATTTTCTTCTACACTATCATATCCCTTCCATTTATTAGGCAATTCTGCTTCTCTTAAACTATTTTTAATGGCTGATGTTATAATTTCTGTTCTTACTTCTTTATTTTCTTCAAATACTTTTTCTCTAAGAATATTATTTAATAATTCATCAGAAAAATCTAAGATTATTTTCTCAGGCTTGTCTCATATTCATTCTTTAAAAGTAAATTGCATAATGATATTTTTATCCTTATTTTGTTTGAAAAGAAAATATCATTTATCTAAAAAATTATGTGCTGATTTTAAAATTATATATTTATTAAAAATGTTTGTATCTATTAATAATTCAAACTTCTTTCATTCTATTTTTTCTTTTATAAAGGCCTCCATAAAACTGAATTAACTATTAAAATTATACAAAAAATTATACTCATAAAAAAAATAAATTCAAAATATATTTTGAATTTATTTTTTTAAAATTTTATTTATTTATATCACCTAACTTTAATTGAACTAAAGATTTAAGTAACATATCCTCTGCGGCAATAAATTTATCCATATCAACCTTATCCTTAGAATCTTTATATTTACCCATCAGCTTTAATGCTTCTTTCTTAGCTTTCTCAGCTTCATCTACATTCAAGTTATCAACTGATACTAACATATCTATTAATAATTTTACATTAGAATTAGAAACCTCTAATATCCCTCCTCATACAGCAAAATCCTTTTCAGACTTTTTACCATCATCATCAGTATATACTATACTTACAATTGATGGACTTAAAACTGTAACTAAAGGAGTATGTCCTTCTAATATAGTTACTTCTCAAATTTTAGTCATTGCAGTAACAGATTCAACAGTTTCAGATTTAAATAAGTTTCATGTAAATGACAATATTTCTATTTTCATAATTTTTTTAATTATATTAATTATTTTTGATCTTTTTCATATGCAGCAATAACATCATTTAGTGAAGCCTTATATAAGAAATAATTTTCACCAATATGATCAACTTCTCAGTCAATAATCTTTTTAAACCCTGTAACAGTATCTGATAATTTAGCATATACTCATTTAGTTCATGTAAATTGTTCAGCTACAAAGAATGGTTGAGATAAGAATTTTTGAATTCTTCTTGCTCTAGCTACAGTTAATTTATCTTCTTCAGATAATTCATCCATACCCAATATAGCAATAATATCTTGTAATTCTTTATATTTTTGAAGTATTCTTTGAACTTCTCTTGCTATATTATAATGTTCTTCTCAAACTATGTCTGGAGATAAAACAGTTGAAGTTGAATCAAGAGGGTCAACAGCTGGATAAATACCAAGTTCTGCAATAGATCTATCAAGTACAACAGTAGAATCAAGATGGGCAAAAGTTGTAGCTGGAGCTGGATCAGTAAGATCATCAGCAGGAACATATACAGCTTGTACAGAAGTAATAGATCAATCCTTAGTTGAAGTAATTCTTTCTTGTAAAGCACCCATATCAGTAGCTAATGTAGGTTGATATCATACAGCTGACGGGATTCTTCAAAGTAAAGCTGATAATTCTGAACCAGCTTGTGTAAATCTGAATATATTATCTATAAAGAGAAGTACATCTTTTTTTTCTCTATCCCTGAAATGTTCAGCCATAGTAAGAGCAGTTAATGCAACTCTAGCTCTTGGTCCTGGAGCTTCATTCATTTGTCCAAATACCATTGCCGTCTTTTCCATAACTCAAGCCTCTTTCATTTCATGATATAAATCATTTCATTCTCTTGTTCTTTCTCCAACTCATGCAAACACACTGTATCATCCATGACCTGAAGCTATATTATGTATAAGTTCTTGTACTATAACAGTTTTTCATACTCATGCTCAACCAAATAGTCATGCTTTTCATCATTTTAACATTGGACAAATAAGATCAACTACTTTTATTCAAGTTTCAAAAAGCTCAGCTTTTACAGTTAAGTCTGAAAATTTTGGAGCCTCTCTATGGATTGGATCCATATATTCAGTTATTGGTTTTTCTTTTTGATCAATCGGATCTCAAAGTACATTAAACATTCTACCAAGTACTTTTTCTCATACAGGTACTAAAATAGGACCTTCTGTGGCTTCTACTTCCATTCCTCTTTTTAACCCATCACTCGTATTCATAGAAATAGTTCTAACAACACCATCACCTAATTGTTGTTGTGTTTCAAGTACTACTTTCTCTGTCGCTCATTTAACTTCTAATGCTTCATAAATTGACGGAACATATCCATCAGTAAATTCAACATCTATTACCACTCAAATGATTTTAGTAATTTTTCAAGTATGTACCCCAAGGGCACTTGTTTCAGTGCGCATATTTTGCAAATTAAGTTCTAAAATTTAAATTATTTAATTAATTATCATCCATGGCAACATTACTCAGTCTATCTGCTTCTTTATTATCTTCTCTTCTAATCCAGTTATAAATCACCTTAACATTAGAAATACTTATTGTTTTTTTAATATCACTATTAATAACTTTAAGCTCTTCTTTTTTTATTTTCCATTCTCCGTTTAACTGACTTATAACTAGTTTAGAGTCCATATATAATTCTATCTCTTTTCATCAAAGTTCAATAGCTCTTTTTATTCAATAATAGGCTCAAAGATATTCTGCTTCATTATTTGTCTTAACTCAAAGATTTTTAAATCTTTTTTCAATTTCGACTCATAAATTATCAGTAATGAAGACACCTAATCAGGCAATTCAAGGATTTCACCTACTACCTCAATCTGTATAAACTTTTAATTTCATATTATTTTATTTCTTTACCAATTTTTATATCAAGTTCTAGAGTTTTTTCTAATTTTACTTTTTTTGTAATTTTTTTTACTATTTTTTCTTCTTTAACAGCCTTTAACTTATTTTTTACTTTTTTAGTTTTAACTTTTTCAAGTTTTTGAACCTTTTCAATAACATGTTTGTTACTAATTGGTAAGTAACAATATTTTCTATATATTATAGTAAAAATAAGCATCAGAATAATAATTCCTATTTGAATACTATCAAATATAGGATTACTAGGATTCAAAACTTCCTGTCAAAAAATAATTAATATTGTTGGAAATACAAATGAGAAAGCTATAGAGACTAAAAGTACATAGAATATATAAAACAATACATTCAGCAATACTCTATCAAATTTAATTTTTGATTCCATAAAGTGATTTTTACAAAATAAACTCACTTTATTGTATTATAAATTAATAATTTGTAAAGCTATACTTTTAGCACTTAAAAACTAATCCTTCATACTTTCTACTCAACTAACAATTTCAGAAACTTCTCTTGTAATTGCAGCTTGTCTAGCCTTATTATATTGAAGTAATAATTTCGATGCATATTTATTTGCATTATCTTTTGCATTCTTCATAGCAATCATTCTAGAACTATGCTCAGAAGCCTTAGATTCAATCAAAATATCAAAGAACATAGCATCAATTAGCATTGGTAATACTTCACTAATTAATTCATCAACAGAAGGCTCTATTGTATAATCTAGATTTTCATCATCCTGTGTATATTTATAATCAGTTCACAATATTGTACTAAAATATTTTTCAATACTTTCATCAGTTAAAGGTAAAAACCCTCTAGCCACAGGAATCTGTTTAATTGTATTAACATAATAATTATAGAAAACTACTACTTTATTATATTCTCATGTTGCAAATTTTTCACTTATAAATCTAGAAACTGATTTTGAAAATTCATAATTAATATTATCAGAAAAATCTTCTGAAAAATCAGCAATTATGTTATTCCCAGTTCTTGCAATAAATTGACTTCATCTTTTTCAAAGAGAACAAAAATCAATTTTTTCATGATTAGCTTTCATATATTCATTAACCTTTTTCATCACATTGACATTATAACCTCAACATAATCATTTGTTTGAAGTAATAATTACTCAAAGCGTTTTTCAAGAACCTTTACTCTTATTAAAAAATACTGTTTCGGAAAGACTCTCATTTAAATTCATGAACGCCTCAAGAATTCAAGTTATATATTCTTTCTTTTGAATAGCTAATTCTTGTGCTTTTTTCATCTTTACAGTTGAAATAAGCTCCATTGCCCTAGTTATTTTAGATGTATTATTAATAGATTGTATTCTTCTTTTAATTTCTTTTCAGCTTGCCATATTATAGTTTTTATTATTTATTTAATTCAACTACTTTATTAATAACTTCTTTTAATTTAGCCTCTGTATCAGATGTAATTTCTTTTTCATCTGAAATAGATTTTAAAATTGTTTTTTCTTCATCAAGATTTAGATATAAATCTTGTTCACACTTTTTAATTTTTGAAATATCAACTTGGTCTAAAAATCATTTAGATCCAGCATATAATATACAAACTTGTTTAGAAATAGTTATTGGTTCATATACCCCCTGTTTTAATATTTCCATCATTCTTTCTCATCTTTCTAATTGTGCTCTTGTAGCCGCATCTAAATCAGAAGCAAATTGTGAAAACGCAGCTAATTCTCTATATTGTGCTAAATCTAATTTCAAAGTACCAGACACCTTTTTCATAGCTTTAATTTGAGCGGCCCCTCATACTCTAGAAACGGATAATCATACATTAATTGCTGGTTTTTGACCTGCGTTAAATAAATCAGATTCTAAAAATATTTGCCCATCTGTAATTGAAATTACATTTGTAGGTATATAAGCAGAAACATCCCCTGCTTGAGTTTCAATAATAGGTAAAGCTGTCATTGATCCACCACCTAATTTATCATTTAATTTTGAAGATCTTTCTAATAATCTAGAGTGAAGATAAAATACATCTCAAGGATAAGCTTCTCTTCATGGTGGCCTTCTAAGTAATAATGACATTTCTCTATAAGCATTCGCTTGTTTACTCAAATCATCATAAATGATTAGAACATGTTCTCCATTAAACATAAAATATTCTCACATAGCACAACCAGCATAAGGAGCTAAATATTGCATTGAAGCAGGAGTAGATGCTCAAGCTGATACAATTATAGTATAATCCATAGCTCCTCTAGATCTTAATTCTTCAACCACTCTAGCAACTTTACTTTCTTTTTGTCCAATTGCTACATATATACAAGTAATTCATTGACCTTTTTGATTTATGATTGCATCTATTGCAACTTGTGTTTTACCTGTTTGTCTATCACCAATTATAAGCTCTCTTTGCCCTCTACCAACTGGCACAAGTGAATCAATTGCTTTAATACCTGTTTCCATTGGTTCGTTAACAGATTTTCTATCCATTACACCAGTAGCAACTCTTTCAATTGGATATTTTTCAGTTGATTTTATTTCTCATAACCCATCAATAGGGTTTCAAAGAGAATCAACAACTCTCCCAATCAATCCTTTTCAAACTGGAACTTCTAAAGTTCTAGTAGTTGCTTTAACTTTTTCTCATTCTTTAATAGTATTAAAACCAGAAAGAACTACAACTCATACAAAGAATTCTTCTAAGTTAAGTGCAACTCAAACTCATCCAGATTCAAATTCTACAAGTTCGTTATATGCAACATTTCTTAAACCAGAAACTTTTGCAACCCCATCTCATAAATAAAAAACTTCTCATACGTTTTCTACTTCAGGGTTAACGCTTGTTGAGTCTAATTTTTTCTCAACTTCACTTATAATATCATTAAGTAAATCGTTAGCCATAATTGTATTTATTAATTAAAATTAAATTATTTTTTAAGTAAGTTATAAAACTTAAGGAAACTTAAATCTAACAAATTATCATTTAAGTAAACTTTCATACCTCCTTTTATTTTTTCACTTTGTACTAATCTAATATCAGAGTCTTTGACTTCTATATTAAATATATTTTTATAAATTTCTTGAGCTTCCCTCAAAACATAAGATTTGTCTAAGTCTCAGTAATATTCAACTAAATATTCGTTCACTCAATTGAAGATATTATGATAGATTTTTTCTCATCTTTTTCATATTTTCCTAACTAAGTCCTTATACAATCTTAGATTTTTTAAAAGCACTTTTAATTCTTCTTTTTTTGCTTTATCTAAATTTTCTTTAATTTGCATAAATTATAATTTTATAGAATTAACCTCTTTTTGAATAAATTCTTTATTTGAATCTTTATTTTCAAAAACCTTAGAATTTATTTTTAACGATAGATCAAGAACCTTTTCCCTCATAGAATCAAGCATACTTAATCTCTCTTTTTCAACATCTCTTCTTGCTCCATCAGCAATTCATTTAGCTTTTTCTTCAGCCTCTTGTATTTTCTTTGCTGTATCTTTTTTAGATATATCATCAGCATTTTGTTGAATAAGCAAAGCTTCTGCTCTAGTTTTTTCAAGTAGTTCATTTGCTTCTTTTTGTGCTGCATCAAGTTTTTCTTTTACAACGGCATCAGAATTATCAAGATTTTCTATTTGAGATCTTCTTTCTTCTATTATTTTTATTATTTTATTTCATAAAAAATAATAGAATATGAAAAAAACAATTCAAAAATTTATAATTTGTGCAATTATAACACCTAAATCTAAATCATCCATATTTATAAATTAAATTTTAAAATTACCCTAATACTTTAAATGCTATTATCATTCAATATATAGCCACTACTTCTATCAAAGCAACAAACAATACCATAAATGTAAGCATTTTACCCTTTCCTTCTGGATTACTATTCATTCAATCAATTGCTCATTTAATTAGAAGACCTTCTCAAATTCAAGCCCCTAATCAAGCAAGTCAAATCGCTAATCATGCTCCAACTGCAGCCATTCCTGATAATCAATCAATAGATAATATTTGGAATGCTATAATTAGTGCATATATTGCAGCTGATTCAACCAATGCAACTCATAAAATTGATACTGTTAGTAAGAAACTAATCATTTTAGGATTTTTTCACATAATTTCTAATGATCCTTCTGAAAGATATCATCTACCAATACCTACTCATAATCAAGCTAATCATATTGCTAATCATGCTCATAAATAAACCATATTATCAGCTTCAAATCAAGAAGAAATTTTAAATGCGATGATTAAACCATATATAGCAGTAACCTCTACCAAGGCTACAAATAATACCATAAATGTAAGTATTTTACCTTTATTTTTAGGATTTCTTTCCATAGCTGATATTGCTCAAGAAATCAATACTCATTCTCA
This sequence comes from Candidatus Altimarinota bacterium, assembly GCA_045107135.1. Classification (GTDB taxonomy): domain Bacteria; phylum Patescibacteriota; class Gracilibacteria; order BD1-5; family UBA6164; genus UBA6164. The sequence goes on along the minus strand of JASFZI010000046.1, from coordinate 19,784 downwards.
AATTCAAGCCCCCAATCAAGCAAGTCAAATTGCTAATCATGCTCATGAAGCAGCATAGAAAGCTAAATCTTTAGAAAAGACATCAAACGCTACAACTAATCAATATATTGCAGCTGATTCAACTAATGCAACTCATAATATAGCTACTGTTAAGAAAAATCATATATTAGAAGCCTTCCCTCAAAATGCTTTCATTGCTCTTTCTGCTAAAATTCATTCTCAAATTGCAACTCATAATCAAGCCAAACCTACAGCCAATCACATTCAAATGAAAACAGTAGATTCCATATTCTCTGCTCAAAGTATTTTGAAAGCTATAACTAATCAATATATTGCAGCTGACTCAACTAGAGCAACAAATAATACCATAAATGTAAGTATTTTACCTTTTGCTTCTGGATTTCTATCAATAGCACTAAGTGCTCATGCTATAAGTTTTCATTCTCATACTCAAGCTCATAATCAAGCAAGTCAAATTGCTAATCATGCTCCTATAGAAGCGTTTAAAGATAATGCATCATTTGCAATAATTTGAAATGCAACTATTAATCAATATATAACAGCTGATTCAACTAATGCTATACCTAATATAGTAATAGTTAATATAAATGCTGACATATCACTTCTTTTACCCATAACCTCTAGAGCTTTTTTAGCAAGAATTCATTGCCCTATAGCAACTCATACTCAAGCAAGTCAAACAGCCAATCAAGGTCAAACAAAACTTAATAAATCCATAGTAATTAACAATTAAATAATAAATTTTAAATTAAAATATTTTAATGCACCTTAGCAACTTTAATAAAGATAGCTATTAGCAAAGGAAATACCAATGCTTGTATAAATGCAACCAATATTTCTTGTAAATATAATATTACAGGTCCTACAACAGGGAAATTTATTCAAAAAAGAAATACTGAAATAGAAGACATTGCAGCTATCAACATAGCTAATAATATTCAACCTGATGTCATATTTCAAAACAACCTAAATGAAAGAGATATAATTTTTGCAAAATGTCATATTATTTCTAATACTCATAAAAATAAAGAAATAATAATATCAAACATTTTAACTACTCAGAATGCAATATTATCTAATACAGGAGGCATTTTTCATTTTTCAAATGGAATTAATCCTTTTCATCAAATAGGAACATATTCATATATAGCTTTCCAAAACCCTAATGCTTTAAATTGTTCTATTATAACAATAATAACTCAAATAATAGCCATAGCTATATTAAAATTAATATCTGCTGTCGGAATTTTAATAATTACCTCCATTCAATGTCAGAATACAGGTGCTAAAAATTCCAAAAATACTCACAATAAGTTTGAAATAACTATTACAAAAAACATGGTTACTATATACAATTTAATCCATTTTTTTTCTCCTTTTCATAAAATTTCTTCGAAAAATTCATATGCTTTTTCGAAAAATAATTCAAACATAACAAAGAATCATTTTTTATTATAATATTTATATCAAATAAATAATATAGTAATCAATAAAATTTCAACCAAAAGTCAAGTATAACTAGGCTGCCAAACGAGCATACCATTAATTAAGTCAGTCATATAAATAAAGCTTATAAAGTTAATTTTTTCGGCAAGAGTATATACTCTTTTTGATTAAAATCAAGTTAAAAAACTATTTTTTTTATTAATAATAATGTACATGTTTTTAAAAAAATCTAATAATATATTTATTAATTATTAAAAATCAAATCAAAAAAAACTACAAATTTAATATAAATTTGTAGTTCAAAAATCATATATGTATTTTTACTTATATAGCCTTACGCTACCCGTATTAATACCTGTATCAATATTTGAGCTTTTTATTAAATCATTACTTATTGAATAAGTATTATTCCCTATCCACAAAGCTCTTTTAATAAAACTATCTCTATAATTCCAACTTTTAGAAGCAATATATTCTCCAATAGTAGAATCAGCATAACAATATTTAGGAACATATCTGTACTGAACATCCTCACAGAATTCTCATCATCCAATTAATGGTACACATTTTTTTTCTGTACTTTCTTTTGTATATTTAGAACACTCGAGATTTCTTTCCTCTTCAGATTTTGAAGTATCTAAATGAGTAAGCCTAAAGTTTTCATTTATACCAGAATCTTTATCAATAGTCATAGTAACTAAGCCTTGGAAAAAATCTACATGCCTATATTGATCATCCTTATCGTTATAATATAGAGTTGCTGGAAGGAATAGTTTATTATTACTAGCTTTCCACATAAACATTCTAGGATTATTTAAAGCTTCCGAGTAACTTCCATATTCTCAAAGAGTGTGAGAATATTTTTGTTTAACTATAATTCCTTTATAATCTCATAAATCACATTTTTCTTGTTCTGCAACAGTTAAATTAGAATCTCCACATTTTTTATCATAATTTATTTCATATAAATCAATTTTTAATCAATTGTTTATTGTTCCACCCCACTGATTTTCAGTAGTATCATATCATAATCATATTAAATGTGATTCATCATATGGATGTAAATAAGTACTATATCCAGGTATTTTTAATTCTCCTAATATTTTAGGATTACTTGAGTCTGCTACATCAATAGCATAAAGAGGATCAACTTGTTTAAATGTAACTAAGAATAATTTATCTCATATATATCTACTAGATTTAAACTGTTCTCCATTTCACAAATTAGTCAAACTTCATTCAAGATTTAAATCTTTATCTAATATATATAAATCAGTATGACTTTGATTTTCTCTTGTATTCCAATTATTTGTTTGAGTTAGTATTCTGAAATCTCCTTTATATTCATCCATAGAATATTGAGTTAAAGGACTTCATGGAATAATAGTAGAATCTTGATAGCTTAAAGCATTTCCATCTACATTTATTTTATGAACCAAAGTATTAGTTCCTCTTGGGTACCATGGAGCAAAACATCTAAATTTTGAAGAACATTTAAAGTCATATGTTTGATATATATTTGAAGTTAAATAAAGATTTTCTAAACTCATATATATTTCAGAGTTTGATCCTGCTATTACTTTGGTTTTTACTTCTTTTGATGTATCTCTTGTATCTATTATTGAAATAATATTATATGATGGATTGAAATCAAACTGCTTCATAGTCTCAGCATCTGGTAACACATATTCAATATCACTACATTTAGCTATATCACCAACAGTTATATTATATGGTAAATTTTTACCTCTTAATTCTAAATTTTGCTTACTTTCATCACTAGTTTTACTAATATCAATTTTCTTTGGTAAAAGTTTTTTTATATCTATTTTTATATCATCTCTTTTTTCAAAAGTTCTATATGGAATAGAAAAATTGTTATTACTTATTGTATAAACATAATCTCAGATTTTTCTTGATTTTCTTAAATCTCCATCAGCAACATAAAGTTTAGACAAAATAGGTGATTTAATATTAGTGGTATCAAATACTATTGTATAAGTTTTTGCATTTCTATTTACCCAATAATTATAGCTTCAATAATTTATATTACTATATCCACTTGAAACTATAATTAATCTATTTGTTCAAATATATAAAACTGGACTATAAAAAGTGCTTGGTAATTTTATTTTTTTAATTATTTGTAAATCTTTTGAGCTTACAATATAAACATATTTGTCGAGATCATTATAATAATAAATATATTTTCAATCTGTTTTTACTATATCAGATTCATCAACTCATTCCACCTGAGTATTTGTTTTAGAAAATTCTGGAACATCTCCTCCTCACATTCAAGAAATACTATCAGATGATACACTTTTTTCCATAGAAATGTTCTCATCCATTATCATATCAACTTCAGGTCATCATAAAGTTCTATATAAAACAGGATAAGCCCATTTATCTTTATTATTTTCCCAATAATCTTTAATATAATCTCCCATCACTTTTTCTAATCCTTCACAACTCTCAAATGATTTTAACTTAAAATCAAAATCAAGAACCTTAATTTCTTGTTTTTCTAACTCATCAATAATAGATGTATCCTCTACATCATCTGCTGAAACATTAGCAAGTGAAAATATTGCAAGTAGTAATAATAAAAGTGTTTTTTTCATAATAATATAATTATTAAATAAATGTTATATATTATATAACGAATAACTTATAAAAAAGTGACAAAATAATAACACTAATATTTTATTATTATTTAAAAAAAATGCAATATATAAAATATGTTAATTTAAAAATTAATGATGATATTTTATACCTTTTTTAATGCAACTTGCTCTATAGATTTGTTCAAATAACATCATAATAGCTTGAGCGTGTGGAAAAGTCATTGGAGACAAAGAAAATTTAAAATCTATATTAGATTTTATTAATTCATAATCAACTCAATATGCCCCTCCTATTATAAATACAATATTAGAATATTGCATTTGTTTTTGTTCAATCATTTTAGCAAACTCAATAGTATTTAACTGCTTAGAATCAATATACAAAAGTATTTTGTATCATTTTATTTTTTCTAATTTTTTAACTAAATTTATAGACTCTTCTTTTACTATTTCATTTATATTTTTTCTTTTACTAGGTTTTAACTTTATAAAATCTACCTGTTTTCAAAGTCTCTTTTGAAACTCGTTAATTGGTTCATTATAATGCTTAAATGAATCTACAAATGATATTATTTTAATCATATTAAAATTTAATTATTTTTGCTTTTTCTCATCTTTTAAGTAATTCATACCCTCCTTGTTCTATTGTTTTTGGTGATACAACTATTCTATTAGGAATCCCAAACAATTCTGAGTCTCATGCTTTTTGTCCAAAACCTATTTTTTTATTCATTCTATCATCAAGTATAACTTCTTTTCATTCTATTTCTAAATTTTTAGCTATTTCAGTAGCTTTTTCTATATTACCTTCTCAAATCACAATTATATAATAATCTGCAGGAGCAATATTTTCTGGCCAATTAATTCACTTTTCTCACATAAAATACTCTGCAATAACTCACATAAGCCTAGAAATTCATATTCAATAACATCACATTAATACATCCTGTTCTTTGTTATTTTTGTCTCACATTTTTAAACCAAAAGGTTTTGAAAACTTTGTTTCAAGTGGAAATATATTTCCTACTTCTGATGCTTTTTCTATTCTATGATTAGATCAACTACAGTTAGTACATTTAAATCATTTTTCTTTATCAATAACTTCTTCATTATGAGAAGTCCTACATTCATCACATATATAAATATTATCTTCTCAAATAGGTAAAACTACTTGAAATTCATGTGAATATTTATCAGTAAAATCTCATCCATCTGCAAGTGTAATATAAGTGTCAGACAATAAACCTAGTCTATCAAATATTTTCATATATACATCTTTCATTCATTCATAATATTCATCAAATTTTCAACCATCTATATGAAAAGAATATGCATCCTTCATAATAAATTCTCTTCATCTCAGAAGTCCTGATTTAGCTCTTTTTTCATTTCTAAATTTTGTTTGTATTTGATATACACAAGATCCTGAATCTTTATATGAAGTTAAAAATTCTGACATTAAAGGAGTAACTATTTCTTCATGAGTAGAATTTAATCAATATTCTTTCCCTTCACTTCAAGTCGGTAATTTAAACAATACATCTATTAAATCCCATCTACCGGTTTTTTCCCAATTTTCTTTTGGAGAAAGTGCTGACATAAGTATTTCAGCAGCTCAATAAGCATCCATCTCTTCTCTTACAACATTTTCTATATTTCTTAAAACTTTAAGTCAAAGAGTAGTATAGTTATAAACTCCTGCCATAGTTTGTCTAATAAATCAAGCTTGTAATAAAATACCAGTTGAAATATTATCACTAATATGAGGCCTAGTCTTGAGAGTTTTTATTGGAAAATTTGATAACTTTAACATTTTAAAAAAACTTATAAAATATAATTTAATTTATTTTATAAGTTTTAACGCTTTTGTAAAGGATTAATTTTTCTGTTTTATTTAATTATCTCATTAATTTTTTTTCATGATTCTACTCTTAATTCCTCTAAACTAGAAATAAGTTTATCCCATTCATTGGTAGGTTCAACAATAACCTGTTCATTAATTCAATCATTTTTTTTATTTTGATCTGTATCTCAAATTAAAGGATTCATATATTTATAATCATAAAATAATATATAATTTCATACTTAATATTAGCACAATAAATTATATTATGCAAATAAACTTGACTTCTAGGTGTTTTTAATTATAAAGAAATAGCTTTAAATGTCTTAAAGTAAGTAGCCAGAAGTTTTATCTGAACATTTTTTATGGAGAGTAAAAATGACAAAGTCTCAAAAAAGACAGAAAACTGAAACCAACACAGTACTTAATGTTTCTGAAATAAGAAATACTTCAGAAGTAGTAGTTATGGTTTTCTGTTCAAAACTTTTTGAATACGTTTTTAAAGAGTTAATCTCTATAGAAGATGATATAGATTGGTTCAACTCTATAGTATTACCTATAGATCAGGACAAAATCGTACAGAGAGCAAAGAAACATAAGCTATTACTTAAAGAAATTATCAGTGAAGAAATCAATAGATATTTAGACAATCCTACAAAATGGGTTTCTGAAAATCATACTGATACATCTGAAGAGGCTGCCCCATTTCTTATTGACTTTTTATTAAATCAAAATACTGGAGAAATCCAGCCTGAAAAAGTACGTGTGGAAATTCTTCCTGAAATTTATGAGGATTTACGCCTCATATAATTTATATTTTTAAGTATTGGTTAGAAGTTAAATAAAAATGTTTTTAAAAAATTTTACAAGGAGTTAATTTTGACAAAACAACTTGGTGTTAACGAAATCCTGAGAAGCAAAAAAGTAAAACAGATGCGTAGTGTATCAAAATTATTTGATGCTTTTGTGAAAAGATTATGTAGCCTTGACGCAGAGATAAAAGCAAACAATAAGCTTATCTTTACTGATAAAGTTCAGGCTATAATCCTAACATCGGAGAATGATTATCTAAAGAGAATCAAGCTCCAAATAAAAAGAGTAATTATCGCTACAATAGCTGACTATGAAAAAAATCCTAATGTCTGGATAATAAAAAATTATCACGCTGATAATACAAAAGAAGTTAGCATTGATAATAAACAGAGTTCTATGCTTTGTACATCACAGGGTTTAATACCAGAAACTACTGCCGACAAAAAAAACAAAAAACAAAAAAAATCTCGGACCAGACAATGCCGCAGAAGAAATACAGGAAGAAGCCAAAGACATTGCTAAATGCAATGATTTTGAGTTAAATTACAAACCTATAATAGGGAGTGTTAAATGGCTAAAAGCAAAAAACAAAAAAACAACGAAAAAAAGTTGGCTGCAGAATCAGCTGACAAGAAAAAAAAGAAAAAGAGAGATAATAAACAAAATGGACATCCTTACGAAACCAGAAGGTTTTAAAAGAATTGTCTATCTTTATTAAAAAAATCCCCGGGGCCAAAGTCCTGGGGATTTTCCTATCTAAAAATAAATAAATTAGCACCTTGATGAAAAATGTGCTAAAATGTTTTGACAATAAAAAAAAATATAATAAAATACTAGGGAGTCATAAAAAATGACTATAAAAAATATTTAAATTATAATTAAAAAAATATGTGAAAAATTATTTGAATTGATCTAGGTACAACTAATTCTTGTGTTGCCTTCATGGAATGAGGTGAAGCTAAAGTTATTCCTAATGCTGAATGAAATAGAACTACTCCAAGTATAGTTGCAAGCAAAGACTGAGCTATTATAGTTGGTACTCCTGCTAAAAGACAAGCTATTACAAATCCAGCTGGAACTATATTTTCGGCTAAGAGATTTATTGGTAGAAAATTTGATGAAGTAACTGAAGAAATAAAAAGTGTTCCTTATGAAGTTATAAAAGGTAAAGCTTGAGAAGCTTTAATCAAATTTGATTGAAAAGATGTTAGACCAGAAGAAATCTGAGCACACGTATTAATGAAAATAAAAGAAGATGCTGAAAAATTTCTAGGTTCAAAAGTAACTGAAGCAGTTATTACTGTTCCTGCTTATTTTAATGATGACCAAAGACAAGCTACAATTAATGCTGGTAAAATTGCTGGACTTGAAGTAAAAAGAATCGTAAATGAACCTACTGCTGCTGCTCTATCATATTGAGCTGGTAAAGGTAAAAATGAAAAAATTGCTGTATATGATTTTGGTTGAGGTACTTTTGATATCTCAATATTAGAATTATCTGAAGAAGGTACTTTTGAAGTATTAGCTACAAATGGTGATACTCACCTTGGTTGAGATGATTTTGATAAAAAAATCACTGATTATATAATTGATGAATTTAAAAAAGATCAAGCAATTGATTTAAGAAATGATGCAATGGCACTTCAAAGAGTAAGAGATGAAGCTGAAAAAGCCAAAAAAGAATTATCAACTACGACATCTTATGATGTTAACTTACCATATATTACAGTTGATTCAAGTGGACCAAAAAACTTAATGATGACTATAACTAGAGCTAAATTTGAAGAATTAGTATGAGATTTAGTTGAAAGAAGTATAAAACCTTGTGAAAAAGTATTAAAAGATTCTGGATTGTCAAAATGAGATTTAGATCAAATATTACTTGTGTGAGGTTCAACTAGAGTACCACTAGTTATCTCAAAAGTAGAAGCATTCTTCGGTAAAAAACCAAATTCTGGTATCAATCCTGATGAAGCTGTAGCAATGTGAGCTGCAATTCAAGCATGAATCATTGGTTGAGATGTAACTGACGTTTTATTACTTGATGTTACTCCTCTTACTATAGGTATTGAAACTATGGGAGGTATTAGAACTGCTATGATTTCTAGGAATACTACAATCCCCGCTAACAAAACTGAAACATTCTCTACTGCTGTTGATAACCAACCAAGTGTTGAAATTCATGTCTTACAAGGTGAAAGAGAAATGGCTGCAGATAATAAACCATTAGGTAAATTTATGCTTGACGGTATTGCTCCATCTCCTAGATGAGTTCCTCAAATTGAAGTATCATTTGATATTGATGCAAACTGAGTATTAAAAGTAAGTGCAAAAGATAAAGGAACAGGAAAAGAACAACATATCACAATCCAAGGATCAACAGGTATGGATGAAAAAGAGGTTGATGCTTTAGTAAAAGAAGCAGAATCTAAAAAAGAAGAAGATAAAAAGAAAAAAGAACAAGTAGATTCAAGAAATACTGCAGATTCTACAGTTGCACAAGCTGAAAAAATGTTAGCTGATAATGCTGATAAAGTTGAAGATGCTGACAAAAAATTAGTAGAAGAAAAAATTGCTGCTGTAAAAGAAATTCTATGAAAAACAGATGCAACAAAAGATGATTTTGAAGCACCAACAAAAGAACTTAACGACACAATAATGCAAGTAGGTCAAAAAGTATACGCACAACCAGGAGCTGAAGGAGCTCAAGCTCAACCACAAGGTGAAGAAGCTAAAGCTGATGATTGAGTTGAAGATGGTGAAGTTGAGAGTGATGATGATGATAAGACTACAAGAGTATAATTAAATTTATTTCCCTCTTATTGATGGGGAGAAAACCAAAGTAACTAATTTAGGGGGAGTTTTATTTAACTCTTCCTTTTTTTGTGGTTTAAAATTCTGTAGACTCCCCCTTCTTTAGGTACTTTGATGCGTATCCCCCTCGATGAGGGGGAAATAAACGATAAATTGTAGTAGTTTTTAACATTTAAAATTAACAAGTTTTCAACTCAATACTTATTAACATAAAAGTGCACTGTTTCTATTTACTTTTATGTTTATAAAAATATACTATTTCAGAAATATATACAGATATAATGTATATATTCGGTTTTATATACTTAATAAAATAAAATGCTGTTAAAATTTTGCACAAAAAAAGATACTAAAATAACTTAAAAAGTTAACTTCAGTATCGTAGTCCATATAATCTTACAAACGTAAGTAATATGAAAAAATTTCCTGGAAGAAATTTTCATAAAGTATATGGTGAAGTTAAATAAATACAAATTAATTTAACAAAATAATTAAAAATTATGCCTAAATATATAATTAATAGAAATCCTCAAGAATGAGGAGAACATGAATTCCATAATGAAAATATTTGTGGACACTTACCATTAGTTGAAAATAGAATACTATTATGAAATTTTAATAATTGTGAAGACTCAAAAACTTCTGCAATAAACAAGTGGCCAAACAAAGTTATAGATTGATGCTATTGGTGTACAAATTGTCATACAAGATAATATTCTCTAATACTAACCCTCCTCACCATTGTTTATTTCCCCCTCATCGAGGGGGATACGCACCAACTCACCTAAAAAAGGGGGAGTTACAGGAAAATTATAACTATCAATCCATGAACAACCTAATAAAAATCCAACCTCGTCTCCCTTACAACCCAAAACTCAAAGAAAGAGCTACTGAAATGAGGAAAAATATGACTAAACCTGAACAAATAATCCGGTTTAATTATTTAAAAAATCTGAATCTTAGAGTCCTTAAACAAAGACCTATTGGTAATTTTATAGTTGATTTTTATATTCCTAGTAAAATGATTGTTATTGAAATAGATTGAGATAGTCATTATACAGATAATGGTTTAATTTATGATGAAGAAAGGAGTAGTATATTAGAATGATTTTGATTAAAAATTATAAGATTCACAAATAGTGAAATAATAGACAATTTTGAATGAGTTTGTGTCGAATTAAGTAAAAAAATTAACTAAAAAATTAACTCAAAAAAAACTCCTCCTATTTACTTCATTTATTTCCCCCTCATCGAGGGGGATACGAATCGAAGTAACTAATTTAGGGGGAGTTTTTTTCAGTTTCTACAATCCATACCTCTCCATAAAAGCTTTATTATCCACTTCCCTTCACATGAAATCAAAAAATAACTCTGTAGCTTTTTTTCTAGTTCATTGTCAAAGAATAGTTTCCAAAAACTTTTTTCATGTCTTTGGATCAAACATTCACATATCTTTCATTTTTGAAAAAATATCTGCTTCAATTATTTCTGCCCATAAATATGAATAATATCCTGCAGAATATCAACCACTGAATATATGACTAAAGTGACAATACATTTTATAGTTATCTGATCTTTTAAAAACAGAATGCTTGTTCACTATTTCAAGCACTATTTTATCAAGATCTTTTATATTTTTTGGAATAGCAGAAGAATATAAAGTCATATCGAGTAATGCAAATTCATTTTGTCTAGCTACAAAAACTCATGTCATATAAGTTTTTAATTTTTCAAGTTTGTTTATCATATTTTTTTGAAGACTTTTTCAGGTATTAATATGAGATGATAATTTAACCAAACTATCTGTTTGATTGGCCCAATTTTCTAATAACTGACTTGGTAACTCTACAAAATCCCATTCAACTCAAAATCCTGATAATTCACTATGTTTGCTTTCTGATAAAATTTCATGTAAAGCATGTCAAAATTCATGAAAAATTGTTTCTACATCTCTTAAATAGAGAGTAGTTTTTCCTGATTCTGCTTTTTGAAAATTACATACATTTAATACCACAGGTATTTTATTGATAGGCAAGAATATTTTTTCTCTCAAATTATTGGCCCATGCTCATGAAGCCTTAGATTCTCTATAAAATGGATCCAAAAAATAATAAGAAATCAGTTCTTTATTTCTATATATTTCATAAATTTTAATATCAGAATTATATGACTCTAATTTTAGAGGTCTAATTTCTACTCAATAGAACTTTTCTACAAATTTAAATAAATAAGTAATAACGTTTTCAAATTCAAAATATTTTTTTAGTTCTTTTTCATCAAAATTATATTTTTCTTCTTTATATTTTCTTGAATAAAAAGCAACATCACAAGTCTCTAATTTCTTTAAATTATAATACTCCTTTAAAATATTTAACTCTACATCAGCTTTTTGTTTAGCTTTCATTGATACTCACTCTACAAGTTCAAATACCTGTTTTGGTGATTCAGCCATTTTATTATTTAAGCTTAATTCAGCATAATTTTTGTATCCTAAAATATCAGATTTTTCTTGTTTTAATTTCAACAATTTTAAAATATTTTTCCTATTATCAAACTTTCATTTCGAAGAAACACTATTTCCTCTAGTCTCAAAATCTAATCTTATTTTTTTTGAACTACAATATTTCATAATAGCTGAGTGACTAGTTGGATCTGAATCAAACAAATATCAATCTTTTTGGTCATCAGAAAAATGATAAACTTTATTATAAGCAGCTTTAGTAATATCTAAAACTTCAATAGGTAAATCCTTTATTAATTCAAAATCATTAATTATATATTCAAAAGTTTTTTCATCATCAATTATATTATTTGAAAAATCATCATTTATCTTTGAAATACTTTTATTAATTTTTTTTAATTTTTCCTGATCTTTTTCATTTAAATTAATTCATCTATCTTTAAAAGCCTTTATTCTTAAATACATAATTCTCTTTTCATCAGAATCAAGATCCACATTATCGTTTACATACATTAAATGTTCAAAATAATCTTTAGAATAAGATACCTCATGCATAAAATCATATAAAATTGGCCTAAATTTATTTATTATTTCTCTTGTTATATCAGAACTACCTACTTTATCTAAATGATTTAATAAAGCCCAAAAATAATCAAGCAAACTTTCTTCCTCAAAACTATTAAAAGTTAATTCTGCAGTTTCAATTAATAACAAAGTATTAAATTTTTGCTTTTCAGTTTTTAATAAATTGTTTAATACTTCAGGTGCAATATCTAAAACTTCTTCAGAAAAAAGAAATTTTAGATTAGGAAATTCTAATCTGTTTAACTCTTCAATTATTTGTTTTTTTAATTTCATATTTTATTTTTATTAATTTTCAATAGAATAATTCTATATTTTTAAAATTTAAATTCAAGAAATAAATGGAAATAATTAAAAATCTTACCCCTAGCTGGCAAAAAATCTTGAAATCCGAGCTCAAAAAACCTTATTTAAAAGAAATTGAAAAAACTCTAGAGGAGAATGAAAAAAAATGAATAATTATTTATCCAAAAGAAGAAAATATATTTAAGGCTTTTGAAAAAACTCCTTTTTCAAAAATTAAAATAGTTATTTTATGACAAGATCCTTATCACGGAGAATGACAGGCTCAATGATTTTGTTTTTCTGTTCCAGAATGAACAAAATTTCCTCCTAGTTTAAGAAATATTTTTAAAGAATTACAACAAGAAGGTAAAAACTGAGATTTAACTAGTTGGACTGAGCAAGGTGTGTTCTTATTAAATTCTATCCTAACAGTACAAGCGTGAAAGCCTGCGAGTCATTCCAAAATAGGATGGGAATTTTTTACAGACTCTGTAATTAAAAATATTTCAGATAAAAAAAATTGAGTAATCTTTTTATTGTGGTGAGCTTTTGCTCAAAGTAAGAAAAAATTAATAGATGAGTCTAAACATATAATATTAGAAACAACTCATCCCTCGCCTTTTTCTGCATATAGATCATTTTTGTGAAGTAATTGTTTCAAAGATGTTAATAATATATTAAAAAATAGATGAGAAAAAAAAATAAATTGGAATATCAAAAGCACTAATTCATTATTTTAGTGCTTTTATTTGTTCTAATATTTCATCCGTCTTTGTGGAATAACTAATTCAAACAAAAGGAATTTCATAAACTTGTGAAAGTATAATAGAATGTAGTCTCATAGCTAAACATATATCAAATTCTTTATATATATATTTTTTGTAAACTTCTTCCATTGAACTTATAATCCTTATTTTTTCATTTATTCTTAAAAATTTACTTAAAAATAAATAATCATTAGCTAATATATCAGTTTTATGAAAACTATGTGGAAGTAAAATTACTTCTCATCATACATTTAGAATATAATTTATTAATTCATTTATTTTTCATTCTTCTTTTTTTTCTCCTAATTTATCATCTTTATTACTTAAATATCATTTTCTTAAAGCTAAAGCTATTTTCTTTCATTCTAAATCAAGGTTTTTAAAATCATTAACAGAAAACTTTAATGAATCTACTTTTTTAATTAAAAAACTTTTTTTGTTTTTCTCATTTACATCATAAAAAACTGGATCTATAACTACTTCTGAAGTTATTCAAAGTTCTTTTAATAAATTATGACTATAATTGTCTCTAACTGTCACCCTATCAGCATTTATAAAGATTTTCTTTAATTTATGATAATAAATTTTATTTTTAATATTTATTCATACTGCAAAAAAAATAATTTTTTTTCTAAATAAAGAAAAAATATTTGTTCTAAAAAGCCATGAATCAAGAGGTCATTTTGTTGATTGCTTTTCATTATCATATATGATTCCTCCTCATCAAATCACTATTAAATCACTTTTTATAATAGTACTTAAAAAAGAAAAGAAATTAAAAATATTTCTAAATAAATTTGAAACCTTTTTTAATCAAGTCGGAAAATATTCTTTATACACTATATTAGATTTTTTTAAAAATGGGTTTTTATAATCATATGAAAAAACTATAAAATTAGTATCTTTTCAATACTCTTTTTCTAGTAATCTTATCTCATTTTTTAAAATTAATTCATCTCATAGATTTTGTGCTCAAATTGATGCAAAAATTGATATTATCATATATAGTAATTTAAAAAATTTATTATGTATAATATATATTATAAAAAAAATTTGAAAAAAGCTAGTTTAACTAGCTCTCTTCTTTTTTTCTAAAACTCAAAGCCTCTAATATATGCTTTGTTTCTATATTTTTTATTCACTCTAAATCAGCTATAGTTCTAGCTAATTTTAATATTCTGAAATAAGCTCTTGCTGATAAATTCATATTATTTATTGCTTGTTTTAATAATGAATGAGTATCATCATTAAGTTGACAATATTTATTTATTTCCTTTGTTCACATTTCTGAATTAAAAGTAAGCTTTGTTCAATCAAATCTTTTTAATTGCATTATTCTTGATTTTTCTACTCTCATCTTAATATTAATAGAATGTTCTCAACCAGTATAATCTTCTCACACTTTAAATTTTTCTATTTCAACTTTTGGTACTTCAATAAACATGTCTACTCTATCAATCAATGGTCATGATAATTTTCCTCTATAATTAGCAACCTGTTTATGTGAACAAATACAGTCTTTGTCAGGATCAGTTAAGTAACCACAAGGACATGGATTCATAGATCATACCATTATAAATTGAGCTGGATAAGTATAACTAGCATTCACTCTATTTATAGTAATAGTTCCATCTTCTAAAGGTTGTCTTAAAACTTCTAAAACTGATTTTTCAAACTCTAAAATTTCATCTAAAAAAAGTACTCATTTATGTGATAAACTTATTTCTCATGGCCTTGCATTTCTTCATCATCCAACAATACTTACACTTGATGCTGTATGATGTACTGTTCTAAAAGGCCTTTTTGTAATAATAGGATTCTTTGCATTTAATAATCCTGAAATACTATAAAGTTTTGAAATTTCTATAGCTTCATCTATTGTTAAATCTGGCAAAATCGTAGAAAAAGCTTTACCTAACATTGTTTTTCAACTACCAGGAGGACCATCCATTACTATATTATGTCCACCAGAAGCTGCTATCTCCAACGCTCTTTTTGCGTGTTCTTGCCCTAAAACATATTTAAAATCAAAATTACTATTTATACCAAGTTCATCTTTTCATAATGATAAAAAATCTAATGTTTTTTTTATATTTAATTCTCTTGTTCAATTAAGCATTTCTATAACCTCAAGTAAATTATCAACTGGTATAACATCAATTCATGGCATGATAGATGCTTCTTTTGAATTTGATTTTGGAACAAAAATTCTTTTAAATCACTTTTCTTTTGCTCAAATTGTTGCTGGTAAAACAGATGCTACTTTTCTAAGTCTTCAATCAAGAGATAATTCTCAAATAAAAATAGAATTCTTTACAAATGTATCTGCAACAAATCATCAATGTAATAAAATTCAAATCGCTATAGGTAAATCAAAACTAGGTCATGTTTTTCTAATATCTGCTGGAGCTAGATTGACTGTTATTCTTGTCATTGGTAATTTATTTCAAATTGATTTAATTGCAGATCTTAGCCTTTCTTTACTTTCTTGAACTCATTGATCGGGTAATCAAACTATTTTAAAACATGGTAATCAATTATTTATATCCACTTCTACCTCTATTAAATCAGAATTAAGTCAGTTCACTGTTATAGAATTTATTTTCGATATCATAATGCGAGTTGGTTATATTATATACAAAATATACACTCATTATATATTTTTTATATACAAGTCAATTTTTTTATTAAAAAATATATAAAATATTATTTTGCTAACTCCTTACCTCTTTTAAATAAAGTCATTTTTTGTCCATATTTTTCATCTATTTTTATACTTACTGATTCCATTTTTTTTCTTAATCTTCTTCTATCTTCTACATAAGTAAGTTTAAATTGATTTTGCATTTCTGTACATTCTTTGATTTGATTATTTTTTTCTAATATTTTTCAATAAAGCTCTTCTCATTCATCTATTAAAAGTGATATTTCTTTATTAAGCTCTTTTATCTTAATATCATCTTCTAAAGATAAGACAATCGAATATTCATTAGCATTTTTTTTAATTTCTTCAATTTCATCAGCTAATAACTCTTCAGATTTTTTAAGTTCTTCTGTCCCTAATATTTGATTTACTGATTCTTTAACTCATTTAATTATATTTTTAAAAAAAAGATTTATTTCAAGTCTTTTATTTTCTTCTAATTCTAATTGATTTACTAACATAGTATCTGTATTAGAAGAATTTGTTCAAGTTCATTTGTTTGTTAAATCATCCATAGTTTTTTTGTTTTTATTAAAGTTTTTTTATTATATAAATAAATTGTATCATTTAATCAAAATAAACACAAAATTTAAATTTTGATTTATGTAATTTTTAATTAAAATAATCGTATTAATTTGTAATAACAAAAAATGATGAAAAAAATATTAACGTTACTTATAGCTTTCTTTGCTCTAACTTCATGTTATGGTACTACTGAAGAATCTTCTACTGATAAAATTCCAGTAAATGAAAACCCTGCTGACGTTACAGATATAGTAGAAAATGATTCTGATGATGAGAAAGACGATGATGAAAATAAAAATTCTACTGGCACTATAGATATAAATATAGTAGAAAATAATTCTGATGATAAAGACGATTCTGAAAACAATCAAAATGATTCTAATACAGAAACAAATACAGATGAAGAAGTATTAGAAAATGAAGTTAATGATTTATTAGATGAATTTATTGATTCTTTAGATAACTATGATAAATAAAAATATTATTAATAATATTATATGACAAATAAATAAAGGAGACAAAAAATCTCCTTTTTTGTTTTTAGGTAAAAATTCTGAAATTTTAAACTCTAATGTTAAAAATTTATGATTAGAATTATTAAAACATTTTAAAATTCCTCAAATTTATTTATATACTCTAGAAGATAACGGGGAAAAAATCAAAATAAAAGATATAAAAGAATTTGTCTATCCATCAAACTCAAAACCTCCCTTTAAATTTCAAATATTTTTTATAGAAAACATATCTCGTTTTACTATTTCTGCTTGAAATAGCTTACTTAAATTTTTCGAAGAGCCCGACGTTACTAATTTGATTTTTTTAACTAATTCTTCTGAAAGTTGAGTCCTAGACACTATTTTATCTAGAGTACAAACTTTTGATTTATGATGAACTACTATAATTGAAAAAAATAATTTTTATTTTAGTCTTATAGTAAATTATATAAATAATAATGATGCTGAAATTTTCTCATATTTTTTCAGAAATAAACTTGAAAAAGAGGATTATATAAATTTTTTAAAAAACTTAATTATATATTCAAAAGAAAATTTAGTCTTTATAGAACACTTAACTGAGATTGATGATGACATTAACGCAATCAAACAAAACAATGTAAATGCAAAATATGTTGTTGATAAATGGTTGTTAAAAATTTAAAAAACTTTAAATAATCCATCCCTCCTTCGGAGTACTTCCTTTAATACTAAAGGAAGAAAATTGATTTAAGTAATTATTAATTTTTACTTTTAATAAAATAAAAACATAAATAGTACGGCTTCCTTTAGTATTAAAGGAAGCTGCCGATAGGCTGATGGATTATAATTTAATTTACACTTATGATAAAAGCTTTTTCACTAATAGAATTAATAGTTTGAATAACTATCTCAATGATACTGATGGTATCTGTTGGGGTATTTATTAGTAGTGGTATGCAAAATATTTTTATGCAACAAAAAGTATTAGAAAATACAGATAATTTTACTTATTTTGCTGGTAATCTAAACACAAACTTTAATTTACTTCAATCATGATCTTTTGCTCCTAAAACAACTTGATCATGAATACTTTTCAAAAAATGACAAAATTTTTGAGAATGAGGGTTTACTTATATTTGAACAGAAATACTAAACTGAGTCTACTGTGAGCCTGATTCTGAAGATACTAAAACTAATAGTGTTTATATAAAGAACTTTATTCCCTTTGAAGAACAATGAGAAGATATTTTTGATGATGCAAAATGATGATTCACATGAACATTAACATCAAAAAAAATAAATGTTTCATGAATAAATTACACTTCATATCAAAAAGAACACGTAATAAAAGATGATTCTGATAATATTGTAGTTTGAAAATGAATATTTTGATACAAATTCACAGAATGAGCAGCTTGAACGGATATATATTTAAACTCACCAACTTGATTAGCTCAAGGTTGAACAAATCTGTTTATTTCTGATACTCTAAATAATAGAATATTGTATTTAGATAATAGCAATAAAATACACTTATTATTAGATGAATCTGACTGATTAAATGAACCTACCGGATTATATTATACTGATGATACATTATATATTGCTAACAGTTGAAATTGAGAAATACTAAAATATTCTAGTAAGAGTAATGATAAAAAATTAAATATTAATTTTAAAATTAATCAATCAATTAATAATCTCAAAAAAATTGAAATAGAAATATCTCCTTGAATAACTAGTATAACTAACCCTGATAATATATCTGATTTTACTTTTAACTGAGTATCAAAATATGGAAATGATTACCTAACTTGAAGTACTAATAGAATAACTTACCGGTTTTCTAATTTTTTTAATCAATTTACAAATTCACCTAATACTGTTTGCTCTTCAAATTATGTAAAATACTATGAAGAAAGCTCTGACATAATAAAAGAACAAATCACAAATTGTAATTCTTCTACGTGAACATTAGAAAAATATAAATCAAGTACTTTCCAAAATATAACATCATGAGATAATATTACAATTAATACAAATAGTGATATTGCATGAAGTGATTTCTCTATTAATTGAAATTATTATACTAAATTAAATATAATATGAGATACTAGTTATTCTGATTATTTCCCTTATTTTACTCTAAGTGATAATGATTTAACCACTTTAGATGATAATATATTAACTGTTGAACGTTCATGATTAAAATATCCTACTTGAATTTGGGGAACTTGAAATTCTAATAATAAAGAATTCTGAGATAGAATATTTACAAATTTAAAATTAGATTATCATTCCACAGACACATTACTTTGAACCCCAATAAAATCTTTAAATATAACAAATTCTTCAAACGATTTGATAAGCTTGTCATTAAAATATTATAAAAGATATAACTGTTATAATTTAGATGATAA
>JASFZI010000045.1:0-28656 GCA_045107135.1 Candidatus Altimarinota bacterium | reverse complement strand
TGTACAAAGTGACCAACTCAAATTCAATATCAATCACCATCACCTCATATAGCCATTACAGTCAATTTAGGGTTAGCTAATTTTACTCAGGTAGCAAAAGGTAGCGTTCTCCCATGAAGTGTTTCAGC
This sequence comes from Candidatus Altimarinota bacterium, assembly GCA_045107135.1. Lineage (GTDB taxonomy): Bacteria > Patescibacteriota > Gracilibacteria > BD1-5 > UBA6164 > UBA6164. The sequence continues at coordinate 28,528 of JASFZI010000045.1, read as the reverse complement.
GGCATATCAGTCTATATATTGACTAGCCTTTCAACTACATCAAACACCTGAAACAACAACTCTATTATGAGATTCTATTTCAAGCTCCGCAAAAGCCTTTTTAATTGCTCAGATTATTAAAGTGTCTCAACATCCAGGACACCACTGTATATTATTTAATCAAGATCTCATATTATTATTTTAATTCATTAAAATCTTCTATATAAAAAGGGAACAAATCATATTTTCTTAAATTATTTATTTTTAATCAGTCTATATATTTTAGTCCTAGTTCTTTTGTCATGTAATTTTCTAGTTGGCCAGAGTAGTTTGATTCAACAAAAATAATTTCCTCTTTGCCTTTTATATCTTCTAATACTCTTTCATCTAGAGGTTTAATAATCTTCATTATAATTAAACCAAATTCAGGATTATTTTTTATAAATTTTTTTGCTGTATAACTAGTAAAAGAAGTTGTAATAATCATTTTTTTTGCATCTGAATTAATTACTTCATGTCAATATATTCATTCTTTTTTGAAAAAATTATCTAATTTTTTATATCTTTTTTCAGTAAAGGCTTTTTTTAGTTCTGGATCCTCAGAAGTAGCTCAAAATTCATCATGTTCATAACTAGTAGCTATAAAATCTCAATTTTTTGTTCAAACTTTTACTCTTGGAGAAATTCAGTTTTCTGTTAATTCATATCTTTTATAGTCTAAAGGAGGATTATCTAATACAATTCATCTATCTATTTCTGGAACAAATAAATTTCATACTGTTCAATGAAGTTCACAAGATTGTTTATCCATTAATAATATAACTTGAGTTTGATATTTATCAGCAATATTTAGTGCTAATCATGCAAAATTGTACGCTTCTTCTAAATTAGATGGATACATTACAACGTGATTGAAATCACCAAAAGTAGGATTTAACGCAAAGTTTAAATCTCAGGCTTCATGATAAGTTGGGGTTCATGTTGATGGACCAGCTCTTTGAGCTAATACAATTGTGATAGGAAATTCGGCTTGTACTGCGAAGCTGAGAGCCTCCGTCATAAGAGCAAAACCTCATCAAGAAGTACCACACATAGCTCTTGCTCAGGTAAAACTTGCTCCAAGAGCAGAATTTACAACAGCTATTTCATCTTCATTTTGAATATAAGTTACTCTTCAATCTTTTATAACTTCTGTTAATATAGTAGATGCAGGAGTCATAGGATATGCTGAATAAAATTCAAGTCATCATTCTATAGCTCATTTTGTTAGAGCTTTATTTCAAAAATAAAGCTCTTTAGCTTTTCAGATTTTTTTTATTTGAATTTCAGATTTTTTATTTATTTCATAAGATGCAAAAATATTTTTTATTATATTTTTATTATTTTCAACTATTTCTTCTCATTTTCTAGAGAATATTTTTTCAATTTTTTCTAAAACTATACTTATATTTATATTTAAATATAAGGCATATATTCATAAAAGGTAAGTATTATCATACTTATCTGTGATTTCTAAATCAAGGATATTAAAATTTGATAAATCAATTCATTTATCTAGTAATTTTTTAATCCACTTTTTATTTATAATTATAGTTGCTCATGGTTTTAAACTTGATAGTTGTTTTTCTAAACTATTATCATTGAAGGCTAATAGTATATCTACATATTTTGTGAGGAATTTTTCTCAGCTATCACTTATGTTTACATCAAAAAAATTAACTCATCATTTGATTCTTGATTCATATTCTATATCTGATATTAAATCATAACCAAGCTCAGCATATAAATCAGCAATAATATCAACTGTAGAGTTTACTCATGTTCAAGCGGCTCACGTAATTCTAGTATTTAAATTCATTATTTTATACTTATTTTATTTCTAAAGTTCATGTTCACGTACTTCCTGTTAGGCTTTTTACTTCTAAAGATCATGAATTATTCTCTAGTATGACACCAGATTGTGAATTCATTAATTCTTGTAATTCAAGATACTGTTCAGGTGTTAGAGTTTGTTCTTCAGAGGTATTTGAACTAGTGAATATTATTAATATTCCAGTTCATACGATTCATATGATTATTCAAAAAAGAGCAAAGAAAGCCATAATTGTAACAAATCTATTTTTTTTAGTCATAATGTATTATTTTATATTATTTAAAATTGTAGGTAGTTCAGTATAAGGTATTATTTGAGGAAGTCTATTCTCATTATAATATATAAAAGAAGTTATATTTCAATTATCTAATGTTAAATTAACTTTTCCCCCATTATACTCTGTTTCAAATAGTATTTTATTAGAGTCTTTTATATAAGTAATTTTTATTTCATATTTTTTTAGAATTTGACTTAAATTACTTACCATGTAGTTTATTTCATTATAATGATTGAACACTTCCTTTATTTCTTCTTCCATTAAATTTACTTTATACTGTCATGTAATGTATATATAATTTCAAAGAAGTAAATCTTTTTCACTTTTTTTATCAATAATTTTTATTTTTGGATTTATAAAACTATGGTCAGGAGAGAAGTTGTACATTGATGAAAATTCTCAATAGAATGATTGGTTTCTTGATAAATTAACATTAAATATTCAAAGTTTAACGTTTATTGAATAAGCATCACCATTTTTTTCAACTATTAAATCGTTATAGTTAATATCTATGAATCATTCTAGAATTGCAAAATCTCACAATTCTCATAATAATTTATTTCTTTTAAATATTTTTACTACTGAATCTTCTTCTAATATAGTAGTTGAAGTTTGAGTTACAGCTTGATTAGTGTAATTATTATTTATAACTTGATGACCAAAGGTATTTGCTAGAAAATTATAAAAGTCATATTTATCTTTATCTTTTGTTTCTGTTTTCATCTTTTCATCTAATAAAGCTTTTATTTCATCTAGTTTATATGATCAAGCTTCTGCTTTATTTTCAACAACAATTTCATCAATTTTATTTTTATCAAATGGGAACAAAAGAAAAGAAACATTATTAGAATCAATGAATAATTTATCAATTTTATAACAATATGGAACTTCAAGAGGTAATTTACTATTCACTAAAGAAGGAGATAGACAATAATTATAATCCATCACAGTGATACTAGCGTATCTTAATTCCACTCTATTAAATTTTTGTAAATATTCACTTGCATGAGAATATGATAAAACTAGTGTATTACCTCCTTCATTTATAGTATGAGTTTCAAGTAATTCTTTTTTTATTTTATCATATTTTACTGTATATTCTTCATAATTTTTTAGTGCAGAGAAATATTCTCTATATTTTTCTTCTAATGTTGAATATAACTTAATTACGAATTTATCTTTATTATTTGTGTTAGGATTTAGAGTATTTGTAAAATCATTATAAAATTTAATTATTTTATTAATATTTTCTTCAAGCATTAATATATCAGTAGTACTTAATTTTTCTTTTTCGTTTATTTCTAGTAGCATACTTTTATTTCTTTCTTCAAGGAAATACTTATCTTCTAAAATATTTATGAAATTATTTAAGATCTTTGAATATTTAAAAATTCATGTTCTTATAATTGTTTCATCACTATTTGAATAAAAAGCATTAGCAATATCTACATAATCACTAAAAATAGTTATTAAATCATTAGTATTATCATATGAAGATGAAAAATCATTTAATAATATATTTTCAATAAAAAATAATAAATAATCTACTTTTTCTATATCATATACACTTCATTTTTCAGCACTAGTTCAATCTATTTCTACATTTAGATCTTCAAAATATTTATTTCTAAAAAGGGAAATATCTTTATAAAAATTTATATTTTTTAGAAAATCATATTCAAAAAATATTTTTTCTAATGAAATTAAGGATGTTAGGCTTAATTTAGTATTTTTATTATTTATTTTATTAATTAATTTTGAAAAATTAATTTTCGTATTATTCTTTTGATTACTTTTAATAACAGATTCATAATAAAAATTAATAATGTCTATTATTTCATTATATCACTCTTTATCGACTTCTTTAATGGAGTTTATATTAGTCGCTATTAGATTAACTATTTCAGAATTCAAATTATCATTTGTTAATAATTCATGTAAATTTCTGATGATAATATTTTTATAATATATACTTTTTTTATTTGGATTTTTAAAAATAGAAAAATATTTATTTATAAATTGTTCACCTGGGATTAATCAGAAATTTGATTTAATAAATTTTTTGATGATATTTTCTTTTTCACTTAATTCTTGTTTAATCAAAAATAAACTTTCATTTATTATTTTACTATTTTTTTCTATTCTTAAAGATATTATTTTTAGAAAGTTTTCGTTAACAATATTATCTTCTAATATTTTTTCACTAAAATATCAAATATCAAATATTTGAGAAATTCTTAATAAATCTGAATTTTTTACAAAAATATTCTTTATTGGATTAAATGTCAAATATGTATGAGGATATAAGTCAAGAGAAGTTAAAGTACTATTTGTATTATAGTGTTTCAAATCTAAATCTAAAACCGAATTTATTGAAAAAATAATATTTTTCTTTGGGTCTAAATTATTAATAACAAATGTACCGGGTCATTTATTATTAATTTCGAATCACTGTCATTTAATTATATAGTGAGTATTTATTTCTTTTAAATCAAAAAAATAAATTCATTGTGTAATAGATATAATAGTACTTCATGAAGTGGTTTTTGTTTCTATGCTTCAACTTGAAAATATTATCTTATCAGACGTATTAATTTTATCTACAATAATTTCTGATTCATCTGAAACTCCTGAAAAAGAAAAAACACCATCTTTATTTTTATATAAATCGAACAATCACAATTTTAAATCTTCATAATATGGTTTTTCAAAACCAGAAAAATTACTTGTTATATAGGTAACAAAAATCAAGAAGACAAAAACAGATATGCTGATTGTTGTTAGTATTATTTTTGATAATATATTCACTTTGTTTTTTGTTTATATTATAAATATGAACTATAATTTATATTATAATCAAATTGCATGTTTGTAAAGATAATTTGATTATTTTGTGTTGCTAAAAGATGTTTTTACATCTTGATTAAAAATTTCTAGGAAATTATTAATAACTTCTGTGTTAAGAATTAGAATTCATACTTCTCTATTTTTATCTATAGAATATGTAGAAAAGTTAATACTTCAAATGAATAAATACTTATTATCAATTAAAATAGACTTAGCGTGCATTTTATGTTTTGATAAGATATTAATTTTAATTCAAATATCAAACATCTTTTTTACATTTGGATCTTCTTTAGCAGTATCTGGTATTATAACATTTATTTCAATATTTTTTTCTTCTTTAATATTAATTAATCTATTAACTAACTCATCATCTTCAAAATATTGAAAATACATTTTTATATCTTTATTTGCTGTATCAAATAATTTTTCAAACTTGATTCTAGAAGAATTTGGACTAAATATTAAATTTTCATCAAATATATTTATTTTTATTCAATTATAATCATTTATGAAGTTTTCTCTTAGTTTATTATTTATATTTTTTTCAGTTGTAAATATAAAAAAATCTCTATTTTTTGTGAATGTTGAATATGAATAATTTCCAGTTGAAATAATTGATAAATTATCAATTATTAATACTTTTGAATGATTATATGAATAATTTTGTTTATTTGACCATATTATATCTATTCAAGCTTTTTCTAATTTTTCAAAAGCTTTATTGTTTATATTATAGGCTAAATAGGGATCTTTTTCTAGTATTATTTTTACAATTATTCACTTTTTATGGGCTTTAATTAAAGCTTCTTGTATCCTAGTTTCTGTTAACATATATACTTCTAAAAAAATTTCTTTTTCAGCATTTTCTATATGATTAATTATTTTTGTAATTAAATTTTTATCAGGAGTATAATAAAAGTTTATATCATCAATTATTTTTATATCATCTAATGTAAAACTTTTTAATTTTTTATTAAATTCTATTTTTGTATTTTCTAACTCTATTTTATTTAGATGAAAATTTTTATATTCTGAAAAATTATAAAAAGAAAATAATATTATAAAAAGTATTCATAATATTATATAATATATTTTATTATTATTTTTACTCATTTTGTATTATTAAAAACTATCCCTCTTTTATGAAGGATAGTGAAGTATATTATCAGAATATTTTTTTAAATACTCAACCATTGTTTACATTTATTTTTTTCTCTGCAGCTATTTCTTCATAAAGAGATCTTTCTTTTTTTGATAATTTTTTAGGTATTTTTATTTTAATATCTATAAATAAATCTCATTTTGAATCACTATCAATATGTTTCACTCAATCTCATCAAATTTTTAATATTGTTCAATTTTGAGTTCATGCTTTTATATCAATGATTCTTTTTCATATTATAGGTATAATTACATCTTTTTTAGTACCTAAAATTGCTTCAAGTATATCAATTTTTAATTCATAATATAAATTCACTCAATCTCTTTTAAGACCTTTTTCTTCTAATTTGACATTAAATTTTATATATAAATCTCAATGATTTTTTGTTCATATTCAATGGTTTCATTCACCAGTCATCTTTATAATCATTCCATTATCTATTCCTGCAGGGATATCAACTTCTATTTCTTTTTTTACTAATTTTCTTTTTTCTCAATGACAGTTTGAGCATATGTCACTAAAACTTTCTCAACTACCTCCACATTGGTCACAGACTCCAGTTTGTTGAATTGTACCAAACATACTTTGAGAAGTATAGGTTATTTGTCATTTACCATTACATTTTGAACAAGTTGTTTTTCATTTTCATCATTTCCCATCGCAAGTTACACAAGTTTCTTTTTTATTAAATTTAATTTTTTGTTTAGTAGGGTAAATACTAGTTTTTAGATCTATATTTAATACTTGTTCTATATCCTCTCATTTAAATTCTGTTTGTTTTTTTCCTCATCTTCCACTAAAACCACCTCAAAAAAATGATTCGAAAATATCTCCTAAATCAACATCAACCTGTCCTCAACCAAAACCACCACCAAAAGGATTTCCCCCAGCAGCTCATCATGATTTACCAAACATATCATATTGTTGTCTTTTTGAATCATCAGATAGAGTAGAGTAAGCTTCATTTATTTCTTTGAATTTTTTTTCAGATTCCTTGTCTCATGAATTTCTATCAGGATGATACTTCATAGCAAGTTTTCTATATGCTTTTTTAATCTCTTCTTTGTTAGCTCATTTTTTAATTTCTAACACACTATATAAATCCATTTATTTACTTTTTAGTTTTTAAAATTAACAGGCTGTATTTTATTGAATAACTTTGATTTGTAAAGGGAAGCTTTTTTTTGAGTTTTAAAACAAGAAAAATCCTTATCACATTGCATGATAAGGATTTTTTAAAGATTTTATAACAATGACTACAGAATACAGAATGTATTCAGCGCAGTGTTATTAGGAAGGAGAAAGAGATGCATAATGCATAGTTCCTTTACTAAAAATCATGCATAACCTTTTTAAGAAAAGTTTCATGATTTTCATTTTTTGGTTGATAATTTTCCATAAGAGAGTTTGCATAGTTGTTCTCTGATCTACTCGAAAATCCTTGTAGTTTTTCATTTTCGGAATATTTGGGAAAAGTATATCCAATTCAAACAAGGATATTCTTAATATTCCGGGTAACGCTAATACTCCTAGGATTAATAAAAAAAACATGATACTATCCATTCTTCTCCTCCTTATCAAAGAGTTTTTAATTTCGTTTCTTTGAGGCTTATCCTCTAGAATACGTATATAACTCAATTAAAATACTATTCAAAATGGTTTAAAAGTCAAAAGTGAAGGATATTTATAGAATTTTAATGCTCAAAAAGCCGAACATTTCTGTTCGGCTCTCTTAGTTGTATTTTTTTAGAAATTACATATAAAAAAATTTATAAAAATTCTAAAAAAAGATGTTAAAATTTATTTGCATTTACAAGAAAATGAACATAAATACTTGCTCCATATCCTAATGCAATAACAGGTGCCCATTTGAGGTGACTACCAAAGGTATACATTCCTCTGGCTTGTCCCATCAAAGCGACACCAGCTGCAGATCCAATTGAAAGCATGGAACCACCGACACCAGCTGTTAGTGTTACTAAAAGCCATTGTCCTTGAGACATGTCAGGTTGCATACTGAGTACTGCAAACATGACAGGAATGTTATCAACAATAGCTGAGAGTATTCCTACCATAATATTTGCGTAAGTTGCTCCCCAACCAGTGTACATAGTTTCAGATACCATTGATAAGTAACCAATGAACCCTAATCCACCAACACATAAGATAACTCCGTAGAAAAAGAATAGTGTATCCCATTCAGCCCGGGCTACTTTTTTGAAAACATCAAATGCTACAGTATCACCAATTCTTTCATCTGCTTTTTCTGAATCGTAGGCTACATTATTTTTATGAGTTTTTTTAAGATAGTACCCAAAAAATTTCAAATATGCAAGGCCTGTCATCATTCCCATCATTGGGGGTAGATACAGAAACTGATGGAAGCTTACAGCAGTTATTATTGTTAGAAGGAAAAGCCCCATAACTATAACTGCTCCTCTCTTCATTTTGATATCATTCTGAGAAGCCGTAGGTTTCATTTTTTGAACGGCAAAACTCATTATAACAGCTGGGATTAACCAGTTAACTAATGAAGGAATAAAAAGTGAGAAAAATGTTGCGAAGTCTACAATCCCTTTTTGCCACACCATAAGTGTAGTTATATCTCCAAAGGGACTAAAGGCTCCACCAGCATTAGCAGCAACAACAATATTGATGCACGCAAGACTTACAAATTTTTTATTGTCTTGACCTATGGCCATTACAACTGCGCACATAAGTAGGGCAGTTGTAAGATTGTCGGCAACTGGTGATATAACAAATGAAAGTGCTCCTGTAATCCAAAAGAGTTGTCTAAATGAATATCCTGCCCCTACAAGTTTAACCCGTAAGGCTTCAAACACATTTCTTTCATCCATGGCATTTATATATGTCATGGCAACGAGTAGAAAAAAGAACAATTCAGCATATTCTAATATATTATGCCGAACAGCAATTTCTGCAGCATGAGTAAAACCATGGCTAGCATAAATCCATCCGATTAACCCCCAAATAAGTCCGGCAGCTAAGAGCACCGGTTTAGATTTACGCATGTGAGTATATTCTTCAGCCATTACGAAACCGTAAGCGACTACAAAAATTAACAAACATGTATATCCCACCCAATTTTGAGTAAGATCTAAAGTTTCTAAAGCTCCCGTTGAACCGAATGCAAAGTTACTTCCTACAATTAGGATGAAACCAAGCAAACTTACTACCGATAAACCTTTCTTCATAACGTCTCCTGTTTTTGTTTTTGTTTCTGAAAATTCTTACCTTATTGTAAAAATGTCGCGATACTATAACTGTTTATAGAATTATGTCAATGATGAAAAAAAATAGTAAAAAATATAATTTTCATTTTGCACTTTAGGTTATTATATATATAATACCATTCAAATTATTAACAATAATAAATAAACACATATGCAAATTCAAATTAAAAATATTTGAACAATCAAGGAAGCTAATGTTAACTTGGACTGATTAAGTGTAATAGCCTGAGGTAATGATTCTTGAAAATCAACAGTTAGCAAGATAGTTTTTTCGGTTATAAAAGCTTTTCAAAGATATAAATATGATTTTAATATTTCAAAAGAACAGATTTTAGAAGAAAAAATAAATGACCTTTATAGAAATATAAGATTTAGAATATTTAAAGATAGAGAAAAATGAAATGATGTTAGTTTAAATAAAATATTAAAGGAAGATTTTTATCCACCTATCTTTTTAAATGAATTAAGTGTATTTTGAGGAGTTGATATTTTTAAAATAAAAGAGGAAAAAATAAATACATTATTATTAGATTTGAAAGATAAAAAATTATTAATTAAATTATTGATTATTATAAAAGAAGAATTTTTAAAGGATGAAAAGAAGGAAGATTTAATTAAAATAGCATTAGATAATATTTTAAAAAGTGAGTTTGAAAATCAGTTAAATAATGAGAAATTATGAAAAAAATGAACCATTGAATTAAGAGAATCAAATATTATACTTTTTAAAATAATTATAGAAAAAAATAAAGTGTCAGAAGTTCAAATAAATGATGATATATTAAAAATTAAAGATACAACTTTTATAGATTCTCCTATGACTTTGAATTTATATAATTATCTAAATAATAGAAGGATTATTCCTTGAATAAGAAATAAGGAGTTACAATTTCATATAAAAGATTTATTTTCGAAAATTGGAGAATCAAAATTTGATGAAGAAAAAACAAATAAAATTATAGCTAGTATAGAAAATATAGTTAAAGGAGTTTTTAAAATTGTTAAAAAATGATATAAGGAATATTTAGTTTTTAGTAAAAATTGAATAGAACTTGATACAATTAATACAGCTACCTGAATTAAATCTTTTTGACTATTGGATTTATTAGATAAAGCTAATAGTTTAGAATCAGATGATTTATTGATTTTAGATGAGCCAGAGGTACATTTACATCCAGAATGGCAAGTTAGATATGCAGAATTAATAGTTACATTAATTAAAGAAAGAGGCTTATCGGTATTAATTACTTCTCATAGTCCTTATATGATAGAAGCATTAAGTAAATTTTCAAAGAATGAAGATAAAGTAAAAGCTAGTTTTTATTTAGCAGAAGAAAGTAAAAAATGAGGTTTTGATATAAATAACAAAACTAATAAAAAATATGAGATTTTTGAAAAATTATCAAAACCTTTTAGAGATTTAATGTTAAAATAATATGTTATTAGAATTAGAAAAATATTGAATTAAAGAATGATATTTTATAAAAAATAAATTAAAAAATTTTAGTGAAGCTAAAAAGGATTGATTTTATCATATTAAGCATGAAGCAATTAATTTTGATGAAACTTGAAAACAGATTAAAACTCATAGTTATAAAACTGCTGATGCTTTAATTTTTAAAACTAAAAAAAAATTAAAATTTATAGAGTTTAAATGATTAAAAAACAATTCAAATATAGCAAAATTTATTGAATGATTACATTTAGATTTGAAAGTTCAAGATAGTTTTTCTATATTGAGAAATATTTTGAACGAAAAAAAATTTTGAACTAAATATAATAGAAAAAATTTTAATGAAACTAAAAATCACTTTATTTTTTCAATTTCTTGTAATAATTTAGATCCAACATTAGAATTTTTACTTACTTCATCAATTGCTTGATTTGAAGATTATGATATAACATTAGAAAAAGTTTTTTGGGTAGAAACAAAAGATATTGAGAAATATTTATAAGCAAAAAATAATTAATTAAATTAATTAAATTAGTTATTTTTTTTATTTACTTCAAATTCTATATTCGATTTCTTTACTAACAAAATCAACATCTCTTCAATATTTTAGCCTTGAAAGTTCTGTATATGCTTTTGCTAATTTTTCATCACCTGTTTCAAGATATGGATTTACTGGAATAATAGAAAAGGGAATAGTTGGTTGATTATCTACTGATAATTTCATAGTTGCCTTAAATTTATCCATGTTTATAAGATCTTGATCAGAGAAAGTAGGAGCAAAATATTTTGCCATAAATTCTCAGTCTTCTGGTCAGATTTTGTAACTCATTATAGATCAAACATTTCAGAAAATTGCTTGTTTTAAGTTTAGACTAGATTTAGTTAAAGCATCACTTTGTTCTAATTGTCCCAAGTATTGGTGAGCAATATTTAATGATAGTCTATATTTTCTGGCTTCAGATAAAATCGACTCTATAGAATCAGTTACATAATTTTGAAATTCATCTATATATAAGAAAAAATCAGCTCTTTCATCTTTTGGTATTCTATCCCTTCTCATAGCAGCCATTTGTATCTTTGAAACAAGCATCATACCTAAAAGTTTGGAATTTATGTCTCATAATCTTCATTTTGAAAGATTAACTAAAAGAATTTTTTTATTTTGCATTATATCAAGAATATCAAAACTAGACTTTACTTGTCCTATAATATTTCTCATCATTTTATTAGTAGTAAATTGACCAAACTTTGCAGCAAAATAAGGTATAATTTCGGCCTTTTCTCTATCTCACATTTTTGCATATGTAGTTTCCCACCATGATTTTACTATTGGATTTTTTACATGTCTAACTCTATCTTTTTGAAATTCTTCATCAGTAAATAATCTAACTACATCAGTAATTGCTCAACCTTGAGGATAATCCATAAGTGTTAATACAGCATTTCTAAAATAATCTTGTATTCTTGGACCAAATATTTCTGATCAAAATAATTTTATCATAATGTTTAGTGCATCCATTGCTACTAGTTCTTTCTCTTCATCAGTGTCTGCTTCAAGTAGGTTTAATCACATTGGTCTATCTAGATCACTAGGATCAAATATAATAACGTCATCAGCTCTTTCTCTTGGTATGAAAGGTAATACATCTCTAGCTAAATCTCCATGAGGATCAATGATACAAACTCATTCTCAATTAGCAAAATCTTGTCTTGCCATAACTTGCATTATACTAGATTTACCAGTACCTGTTTGTCCTATAACATAAAAATGCCTAAATCTATCTTCCGTTTTTATTCTAATTTCCTTTTTAACTCATCTATATATATTATATCAAAGTAAAAGTCATTCTTTGGGTAAGTTAGCAGGAGCTTTAACTATTTTAAAATTTTGCCATTTTATTTCTGGAGTATCATTATATTTAATATGAGGAAAATGAAATATAGAAGCTAATTCTTCAGTATTTAGAATCATTTTCTTTAAATAAAATGGTTTTTCAAAGAATCTATAAACATAATTTTTTATTAATTTTTTCTTATTATGATTAGCTGTATTAGTAAATCCATTAAAATCTGGATATGAAAATTGTGTAAAAGATGAAACAATATTTGTTAATTCTGTTTCAACCATATTTTTATCATTACCACTTGCTATTATTCTTATAACTGTTTCAAATCCTGTTTTGTCTCATTTTTCATCTACAGTTTTTGCTCTTTCTTGAGTTAAAGCAGATGAATTATCTTCAGAAGGTCATTTTTCACCTTCATCAGAACTTGTAAAAAGAATTCATATAAATCAAATAATTAACTTTATAGGATTTAGAGTGAACCATGTTTTTTTTCATTTCATTAGAGTAATACTTGCTTTACTACATTCTCATTGCCAATCATCTTTTGTTGGCCTAAGTAAAATTTGAATAACTGCTGATTCATCATCTTCTAATTTAGAAAAGGCATTAGTTATATTATTTATAGGATCTGATTCTAATTTTTGATATGTTTTAATAGGGAAGAATAATTCTTTTGAAGTATTTAAATAAGTTCATTCTATATATTTTCTATTTTTAAATATATTTACTTCGGTAGTTTCTTCAATTACAGCATCGGTATAAAATCAATTTATTTGTTTTTCAATTAAATGTTTATAATTTTTAGGGATAACAACATAAAATAAAATTTCTCACGCGTGAGCAATATACTCAAAACTAAGAAGATCTTGTCATAGAATTTTCTTTAAAATTTTCCCTGAATAAACTGATTTTAGTGAAGCAAAAAGTTGTTCCATAAGCCCAATCATTTCTTTGAAGTCTTTAGTTGTTTCTCTTTTCTCATCTAGATCACTATTTTTTTTGGGAAGAGTTATTTTTAAAAAAGTCAGATTTAAAGTTCTATTAAAATTTGATTGTTTCCTTAGTATTTTTATAACAACAAAATAAGCTATGATTATAGCTATCAATACAGGAAATAAAATATAATAATTCATTTGTTTTTATATTATTTATTATTTTAGATATTATAACATATTTTTGATAAAAATAAAAGAAAAATTGATTGAGAGTTAATCTTCCTTTGCAATATAATCAAAAATAACTAAAATATTTTAAATAGAATATTTTAGTTATTTTTTTAAAGTAAATGTCAAAAATAATATTACTTGATTCAATAAGATCAATGCAAAATGTGGGTGCAATTTTTAGGAATTGTGACGGAGCATGATTTGAAAAGATGATTTTAACTGGACATTGTCCAACTCCACCGAGAAATGATATAAGTAAGACTGCTTTGTGAGCCCAGGATTGAATTGATTGGGAATATTATAAGGATCCGTTTGAAATAGTGGCAAAATTGAAGGAAGATTGATATAAAATATATAGTGTTGAGTTAGATGATAGAAGTATTGAATATACGAAACTTTTTGAAAAAAATGAAAAAAAAGTGTGTTTAATTATGTGAAATGAAATTGCTTGAGTTAATAAAAAATTGTTAGACTTATCTGATAAAATTGTTATTATTCCAATGAGAGGGAAAAAAGAATCCTTAAATGTTTCTGTTGCAGCTGGGATTGTTATGTATGCTGTTTAAAATAATAAAAAAAATATGCCTAAAAAAACTATTCTAACATTTTTAATATTAATATTTAGTCTATTTTCATTAGATTTTACTTTTGCCTATTCAATACCAGTTGAAAATGTGTTTTCAGATATTGACTCTGATTATAAATATATTAATGAGCTTCAAACTCTTTATGATAAATGAATGATTTATCCTGATATTGATTGAAAATTTAATCCAAGAGATTTATTAAGACGTGATGAATTTGTATGAATTCTATGAGAAGTAACATGTGAAAAATGTATACAACCAAATACAGCCTTAGATTTAATAAATAAATATGAAAATGAGACGACTTTTTTTGATATAAATAAAACAAATAAATATTTTTATTGTATTGCATCTGCTGCTGCTGATAATCATGTAACTGGTTATCATCCATGAACAACTTGTGATGATTGAATTGTAATGGAATGAGAAAAACCATTTTGTGCAGCTAATATAATAATATTGGAAGAGGCAATTGCTATTATTTTAAGGACATCTTGAATATTGACATATGAGCAGGCAGAACAAATGAAAATAGATATATTTAATTGAAAGATAACTGAAGGTATATCTGATGACGTTAGTCCATTAAATTTAGATGGTAGTGTATATAGTTTTTTCCCTGATTTAAAGAAGGCTCTTGAATACGAAATAGTAGAAGTAGATACTGATTGAAATGTAAAAACATTTACTTTAGTAGAAAAAATAGATTGAAAGATTAGACCAAAACAGGCTATTTCAAAAGAAATGTTTCTAAAAATTGCATATATAACTTTAAAGGCTAATTCTTGTGAAGAAAAAATAGATAATAATATAGCTTTAGAAATGGTTATATATGATAAAGAATGTAGTATCAATAATAGTAATTGTGATACTTCTGATTTAAAGGATACAACAAATATTTATGATTTTACAAATAATGTTTATACAACATGTGAAGAGTGAATCTCTGATCCTGAATGATATATATGGAGATTTTATAATAATCAAACTGGTATTGAAATTAAAGAATATTGAAAATATATTGAAAATTTTAAAATTCCATCAAATTGAGAATGGACAGTATATCTTAGAGTCATAGATAAATGTTGAAATACAGGGGAGGTACATAATACTATTGATATTAATTCTCAAGATTCTAATATAGATTTAAAAGTATCTATTGAAGCCAGTCCTATTCATGGTAAATGACCCTTGCTAGTTGATTTTAAATGAATTGTTTCTGGTTGAAGTATTCCATATATTTATTATTGGGATTTTTGAGATGGAAACACTAATTATGGTAAGGAAACACAAAATATATTTAAAGAAGAATTAGTATATGAAACAATTCTGTATGTTACAGATATTAATTGAGATACATGAAAAGCATCTGTTTTGATACAAGTTATTTGAATTAATGATAAAGAAATAGACTCTGATGATGATTGAATTCCTGATGTAGAAGATTTATGTCCACTAGTACCTTGAGTTATTGAAAATCAATGATGTCCTATATTAGAAGAAGAATGTGATCAAGATTGAGAATGTGATGATTGATATATATGTGATAATGAAAATATATGTTTGCCTGAAATTTTACCAATAAGTTGTGAATATACAGGATGAGATATAATTTATTGAAATATAATGTGTAATTCTTGTCCTTGTAATAACTCACTTGATTTTATTTCAACACTAAGAGAATGTGATATAATTTTTCCTGCAATTACATCAACTGATGGTACAACTATTTTTGGTAAAGGATCTTTGTTTCAAATAAGATAAAATAAAAAAAATAACTCATATCTGTAACAGATATGAGTTATTTTTTTTATTTTCTAAAACTTTCTAATATCTCATGAGCGATATCTTTTCAACCTAATCAAAAAGCAAGTCATCAGGCGATTGATATCATAGATATAAATCATATTAAGATTGTACTTGTTATTTCTGAAGCAATTCATATCTTATCTAAAACCACCATTAGTGTAAAAAACAATACTATTATTTTAACTCATTTAGCTATTATTTTAGCAGTTTTTTGTTTTGATAAGTTAAGTGCATGATATACAATATCATGAATAAAATTAGCAAATCTTACTCAGAAAAATCAAATAATTGCAGCTATAAATAAGCTTGGTAAATAGGTAATTAATTCTCATAAGAATTCTTCAACCTCTTTTATCTCAATTACAACAATTGCTAATCTAAAGAAAACAAGAAATATATAATATGAAAAAGCTTTTGCTACAATCTCATTTATTTTGATTTTATCTGAAATCTTTTTTTGTCTAAGAATAACGGTTTCTTCTTTTTTTGTATTATCCTTCTTAATATCATCAATAAGTTTGATATTGATTTTATCTATTAATTCGATAATTTTGAATCTCTTAAAGAGATACATAACTAATTTATGAATTAGTATTGATATAACAACTCAAGCTCAAACAATTAATAGGGCTCATATAAATTTTGGTAAGTATTCTTCCATATTTCACATTACTGAAATATAAAGATTACTTATAAAATTATCTATATTAAATTTAAACATGTTTTAAAATTATTAATATTTTTAAAAGATATGTTTATATTCTACTATATTTTGGTAAAAAAACAAAGAAATATTTGACTAAGGACGGAAAATTCATAAAATGCTTCTGCACTGAAAATATATGCGGGGGTAACATAAAAGAGTGAGTGTACTAAGGCTTCAACCCTTGGGTGTGCGAGTTCAAACCTCGTCCCCCGCTCCAATTATAAAATAACTGTAGAAAGTGAAAAGTAGAACGTTTAGAAATGTTTTTTACTTTGCATTTTCTACTTTTTTGATTAAAATATTAAAAATTTATTATTAAAAATTTAAATTATGGCAAATAGTCACGGATTAAAATCAAATATTGTTAAAAAACAGGCAAAAGCTAGAAAATTAGCAAAATGAAAGAAAAGAATGGATCATTCTGCTTATATTTGAAGCGAAAATCCACAAGTTAGAAAAAATCAATCATATAAAGATAGAAATCATTATTTAGAAAATAAACAAAAATTTCCAAAGAAAAAGCTAAAGACTAAAAATATTTCTAGTCTTAAGGAACAAGGTATTTTAGATGAAAGAGGTTTCTTTACAAGATGAAAAAAGAAAAATTTTGAAACTAAATCAATGGTAGATGTTAAAGGTCTAGATTTTTATGGTATGCCTAGATAATAAAAACTCGTTTCATACGAGTTTTTATTTTGATTAATATAATTTAATAAAAAAAATATGAATAGATTTTATTTTGAAAGTTTAGAGAAGGCAGATGATAGTATAACTATTAAAAATCCTGAATTATTAAACCAGTTTAATAAGGTATTAAGAGTAAAAAATGGAGATCAATTAGCTTTTTTTAATTGAAATGATGATATAGATTTTATATTTGAGATTAAAGAAGTACAAAAAAGGGAAGTTTATTTAGAAAAAGTATGATTTATTAATGTAGATAGTGAAATAGATTTTGATTTAAATATTTTTAATGCACTTCCAAATAAATTAGATAAAATAGAATATATTGTAAAAAAATGAGTAGAAGTATGAGTTACTGGATTTTATTTTTTTAGAAGTGAAAGGAGTCAAAAGCTTATTTTATCACCAAATAAGATTGAAAGATTAAAAAAAATTATAGTAGAAGCAGTAGAACAATCATGAAGATCGAGAATTCCAGAATTAATTATAGAAGATAATATTTCTTTAGAAGATTTTAAAGATAACGAAAATATAATATTTCATACAAAAGATGATAACTCTAGTAGTTTAAAAAGTTTAAATATAGAATATAATAAGTGAATAAATTTATTTGTATGACCAGAATGAGGATTTTCTTCAGAAGAAATACAAATTTTTGAAAATATTGGTTTTAAAAGAATTCATTTGTGAAATAGAATATTAAGAACGGAGACTGTTGGAATTGTTACTAGTTTTTTTCTGATAAATAATAAATAAAAAAATAAAGCTAATTAATTAAATTAGCTTTATTTTTTTATTTTAATAGATCTAAAATTATTTTCTCAATATCTTCATAATCTACTTCTTCAGTTATTATTATATATTCTCCGGTTTCATTATTGATTATTAGATTTGCAGGGACTGCTTCTATTCAAAGCATTCTTCATTGAGAGAATTCTCTTTCTACAACTTCTTTTGTTTTTGAGTTAGTAATACAAGTATTAAAATCATCTTCATTTATTGATAGTTCTTTAGCTAGAACGGTTAATTTTTCTAGGTTAAATCATTCTCATCCTCAATCAGTATTACTAAAAACATTATCTACAAATTCTATATATTTTTCTGATCATGCTATACGTTCTATACATTTAGCTGCCTCAGCTTCTATTCTAGCATTTTTGTGTGCTGGGAGAGGGAAGTTTTTGAATATATAATTAACTTGTTTACTATAATTTTCTAATATCTGATCTTTAATTCATTTTGAATGTTGTTTTATACAAAACTCACATTCCATATCTGAGAATTCAATAATAGAAATTAGAGATCAAGTATTTCAGAGAATAGAAGTATTTTTTCTTAGATCATTTATTATATCTTTATTTAGTACTTTTTTTATAGTGTTATCTGTTGTTCCAGATTTTTCTTTATTTAATATCTCTTTTACTAATTCAGGTTGTTCTGTTCTTATTTTTTCTATGTATCTCATTATTTCTCTTTTTTGAACTTCTTGAAGAATCATATAGTTTTCTTTTCCTCCAATCTTTTTGTATTCGTTTTCTATTAAAATATTATTTATATCTGTTACTATATTCTGACTAAAAATATAGTTTGTTAGGATAATAGTAATAGTACACAAAGTCATTACTATTAATACTAAGGAATTTCTTTTTGCATGTAAAGACATTTTTTATTTGTTTATTAATTAAATTATTTATTCACTTTTCAATATTCAGAGAGGTTTTTTAAATTTATCATCTACAGGCATTTTCTGAATCAAATATGTTACTGTACAATAAAATGTATTATTCATATCATTAAACAGATTATCACTTACCATTAGACATCAGTGAGATTCTCATACCATATATTTTGCTAAACTATCAGTCATATTTGAATTGATAGGTTCTATATGTTTGACTCAATCAATATCATACATATATCATTTATAATTACTTTCTTCTAAATTTTCTACATAGTCTAAAACACAGGCGTTTATTCAGGGGGTACTTGAATAATATCTAAGTATGGGGACTCAAAGCATTAGCAGTAATGCTACAGGATATATTATTATTTTTGTTTTCATTTATTTTTAATTTAATTAAATCTTATATTACATATACTTAAAATTTAATCAAAAAAAAATAGCCTTTTTTTTTATAAACGTATAATAAAGGTATTATATTTATAAATTATAGAACGATGAATAAAAATAAACAAGCCTTTACGCTAGTAGAAATGATAGTAGTAATTACTATTTTAGCTATTTTGTGAACAATAGCGTTCATCTCACTGCAATCATATAGTAAATCTTCTAGGGATAGTGTTAGAATAAGTGATTTATCAACAATGAAAACATCTCTTGAACTTTTTTATATAGATTCTTGAAAATATCCAAATCCAACGGAATCATTTTCTGTAGTTTATTCTTGATCAATAGTTTGGAATCAATGAACATTCTGACAAGCTACAACAAATAATGTTGATAGGCTGGATAAAATACCAAAAGATCCACTTATAGAAAAAGAATATGCATATTCTATAACAAGTACAAAACAAGAATATCAATTATGATGAATAATGGAAAATTCTTTAATAACATTTGATAAACTATCAACACAAACATATGCATGAGATATAGTAGCAACAGCAATAGTAACAGGGAACTATAATGGTCAAATACTAAAAACACAAACATGAACAATATGTGAAGTTTTATCTTTACCAACAATAATATCTTGAGATTTTGAAGAAATTACAGATCTAAAAGAAATAATAGAAAATGAAAAATTGGTATATAATTGATATAATAATTTACCATCAAACTATATATGAAGTAAATATAAAACAGATGAATGATTCTCATTCATTCCAGAAAAGTTAGTTGTATATTCAGATGAAGAAGAGTGTTTACCATTGTACGATGCAGAAGATCCATCAGCAAGGATAAATTTAATAAAAAATCTACAAATAGCCTATAGTTGAACAATAATAGAAAATGAAGATAATATTAAATTGTTAATATCTGTTAATACTAATGATTTTGAATCATTAAATAAAATGTCAGCATCTGTAGTAAATAATAACTTGTGATGAGAAATAGTTTCGTCAAATGCTAAAACTGTTAATTGTGAAGACTGATATCACACTGAGGATTTTATGAATTGTATAGATAATTCTGAAATATTAGTAATTACAAATGGAACAAATTTAAATACTTGGAATTGAGAAAGTTGGGTATTATCTTTATTAACTTGTGATACAGATTATTATAATAATTGAGATAATACATGTAGTCCTGTATGAAATTGATTCTTTTCGAATTCAACTGATATAACAAGAATGGAATGTACAAATAATCCAAATACGATAAGTAGGAATTATACATATACAAGTGATTGAGGTTGAGCAAACTTGTGTACAGCTACATATATAGCTACATGTTGAGTAGATTATTATGAATCAAGTAATTGAGTATGTAGTGCAGTTGGTGTATGAAAATATTCACCTAATTCAAATAATATAAGATATAGTTGTACTAATAAAACAGGTGGTTATTATACAAGTGATTGAAATTGATCAAATAGTTGTCATTATCGTATATGTACAACATCATCTGTAAAAGATTATATACAATGTTGTAATTGTATATTTCAAAATTGTTTTAGATGTGATTGAGGTAAAAGTTCAGTTTGAGCTTGTGTAGATTATCGGAAATATAAAAATGTTACAACATGTACTAATTACTAAGAGATATATAATAAATTTAAAAAATAAAGATTAATTATTTTATAATCTTTATTTTTTTGTTTTGCAAAAAATGTGAATATAATCTTTTTAGTTATTAACTTAGAATAAAATAGAATGAACAAACAAAAATTAGAACAAAATATAAAAAAAATAGTAGAATTATATAATTCTTTACAGTCATGAATACATGATTTAATAAAGTGAGTGAAATTGGAATGAGATGAAAGAAAAATCCTGGACGATTTTTGTGAGTGTGTTTGAATAAAAAAAAATGAGGAAACAAGATTTGTTGCTTATTCTAGGATATCATGATTACGTGAAAATGCTTTAGAATTATATTTAAATAATAATAATTTTGATGAAGCAGAAAAAAGAAAAACAATAGATACTTCTTATAAATTTGTTTGTAATTTTCATAGTGAAATTCAGGCTGTGATTATCTCTGTTATTGAGTCAAAGAATTTATTAACTCCTTTTTATTTAGAAATATTTAAGTGAGTTGCAAATGTCTGACTTGCTTTTAATGATTTATTTTTACCATGGAGAAATCATATCGTGAACTATGTAAACAAAGATTTAGAAAATAAGTTTGATAATGATTCATTAAAAATAATGAATTTTTTAAATGAAAATAATTTATTTGATGAAGGGCATGATTCTGAGAATGCTGATAGATCATATTCAGCGTTGGTTTTAGAAAACTGAACTTATATTTCTAAATCTTACTCAGAAGTTTTTGTAGAAGAGATAAAAGCAATAGTAGAAGAGCTAGATACATTTATAAATAAGTTATCTAATTTAGAAGATAAAATATATGAATCAAAACAAAATTATATAGATTATTTAAATGCAATAAAAGAAGCATTATTAGAGAAAAATACAAACAAATTGATTGGGAAATGGGCAAGAGTTGATGAAGTTTGGATGAGTATTAAAACTCCTTTTCAAATTTCTCACCCGTTAGAATTTTATGAAGATAAATATAGAAAAGCAGTTGCTCCTGAGTGGGATTTAAGAATTCAAAATAAAGTTTTTGAAAGTGATGTGGAGAATAGTATAGAAAGTATGTATGAAATGTTTTATGATGATATATGAAGGGATAAATTTAAATCTTCTTATGCTTTTTCACTTGCTAATCAAAAAAGAGTACAGTTGTATTTAGCTTCACCTGTTTTATATTATTCTTCAGAGCTTACTTGATTATTCTCAGCACAAGTTGTACCAAATGATGAGGAAGTGAGTAAAAAATATGGTAAAAAAATATTTGCATTTCCTGAGATGGTTTTAGAAACTAAAAGGAGTGAACCATTTATGAAAATTTCATCTGTTACTTTAGAAAAGGAATTATTAAATAAGTATAGAAAAAGTCTTTTTGATAGAAATGAAATTTTTTATAAAATATATGATATAGAAACTATTGGACATGAATATGGTCATACGCTTTGGCTTGATTTAGATACTGAAGTTTTGATGAATAATAAAACTTGAGTATTTAAAAATATTGAAGAATTTAAAGCTACAACTTGAGGTCTAGTAATGTATTTTTTAAATGAAAGTCTAGCTCCATTTCTAAAAGAAGAATTAATAATTCATCATGTAATTAGATGTATATGACTTTTAAAATATAGAGAGGTAAATGAAATAGAACCATATTACTGTGAGTCATTGATTCATCTTGGTATTTTATTTGAGTCATGAATTATAATAGTAAATGATGACAAAAAAATAGAATTAAATTATTCAGAAGAGAGCTATGAAAAATTAAAACTAGTTTATATTATTCATTATAAAAGACTTATAGATATATATTTAAATAAAATAGATGCAGGATTTTTTTTGAATAAATATACAATCAAAAAAAACTGATATTATTTACCTATAAATGATAAAATTAGGAATTTTGTAGAATATTATTATTGAGTTTATAAGCGTATAGGTAATGATATTGATGAAAGTATTTTGAGGGAAACATATATGTAAAATTGTAATAAAAATTTTTAGTATTATAAAGTAATAATTTTTATGGAATCGTGGTTTATATTAGCAATATTATCAGCTATATTATTTTGATTAAATAATTTTATTAAAAAAATAGTAGCAAAAAAATGATTAGATAAGAATAACTTTGTATTCTACTTTGCATTTGTGCAGGTGATAGCATCAGCACTATATTTTATTTATATGGGAAGTTATTTCTATATGACTGCTTTATTCTGAATTTTAGTATTCATTAGAAGAATTTTAGGTGTTGAGAAAAATTTAACAATGATTGAAAGTTTAAAATATATTGATAGTAGCTTATTCTTTCCAGTTCATAAATTGATAAAAATATGAGGATGACTAATAGTTTGAATGTTTCTTTTTTGAGAATTTTTGGGTAGGGGTGAAATTATTTTTCTTTCTTTATGATTTATTTCTGTTTTACTTTTATGATATAAAAAATGAACATTTAAAAATAAGGATATTAGAAAATGAATAATGTATTTATTATTATCATCTTTAATTATTGTAATAACTTCTACAATAAATAAATATATATGAGAAAATCATGATCCAGCATTTTATGTATTTCTATCAAGTGTTATTTGATTTATTTATATATGATTAAAAATTAAATTATGAAAGAAAAAATTCTCTTTTGATAAGACAGAATTTATTTATGGATTGTATACATGAATTATATGATTTTTTGCATTTCTATTTTTAATTTTAGCGCTTAAAGATTGAAAGTTAGTGATGGTTCAATTGATAGCAACCATAGATATTATTATACCTATAGTATTATCTTTCATATTATTAAAAGAAGATGTAAATAAAATAAAAATTATATGATTAGTTTTGTTTTTACTTAATTTAGGATGTTTTTATTTAAATATTAGATAAATATGGAAAAATTATTAAAAGAATTAAAAAAATATACTCTAGAAGATGCTTTAGAATTTGAAAATAAAGATAGGCAATTTATTGCTCTGCAAAAATTATATGAAAATTTCCAAAATAAAAATTATACTATATATCTAGCATTAATAATATGCAATTCACTTATTTGTTATCAACTTTCTTGAAAATGAGAGGATTACTGGGAAGAGTTCAGTAATTATTTTTTAAATAAGGAAATAAAACATGAAAATATAATATATGAAGTATCAGAATTTATAAAAATTTCAAAAAATAATAGAAGATTTATAAAAGCTAAGATTATAAGGCTTGAAAAATTATGAAATTTTATATGTGAGTTAAAGTGAAAAGAGGAATATTATTATAAAAACATGATTCAGTTAAGGGATGAATTAGTTAAAACTATGAAACAAAAAAAAGATGCAAAAACTATTGTATTTGCTATAAAAATGTTTTGATATTGAGCAAGAAATATATTTGATTTTATTCAGTATCCTAGAGGTATAAATATACCTATTGATTCTAGATTAACTAATTTATTTGATGAATACAAATGAAATTATAATTCTATAAATAAATTTTATTCTGATTTGAGTAAAAAATTAGATATTCCAGAAATTCATTTAGATGCAATATTATGGATTAATTATAATGACTTAATAAATAATTAAAAAAATGAAAATATTATTTTTACTGGCTCCTTCTGAATGAAAAACTAAAATAATAAACATAAAAATTTTTAAAGAAAAGGATTGAAAAATAATTAATATTAATATTTTAGATTAATAAATTCCATTTCTTTATGAGAATCATTCTCAAAAAAGATTTGCAATTCATAGTAATTTGTTTAATATTAAACTAATTATAATTAATAAGAATAAATTTAGTGAAGACACATTATTATACAAATGAAATTATTGAAATATGTAATTGTAAACATTTAACGGTAGAAGATATTTTTAAAAAAATTGTAAAAAAATATCCTGAAGCTGGTAAGTCTTCAATATATAGAAATGTTGAAGAACTAGTTAAGGCTGGTAATCTAAAAAAAATTGTTTGAGTATGAAAGAAGGCTTATTTTGAGAAAAATATATGAAAACATATTCATTTAATTGACAATATTACATGAAAAATTAAAGACTTAGATGAAAGTATATCTATTCCTAATTTACCAAAAAATTTTAAAATATCAAATATTGATATAAAAATATTTTGAGAATTTGGAGTATAGAGTATACAAAATAAAGTATTTTCTTTGGGAGGAGTAAAAGAAAATACTTTATTTTTTTGTTTTTTAATATAATATATTAAAATAATATTTATTAGATAATATAGGTTATGAAAAAAATAACAGACAAAGATTTTTCGGAGGTAATCGAAAATGAAGAAAATAGTAATATACATTTTCATTGAATTGATTTTTCTTTGTATGATTTTGAACTAAAAAAATTTAATGATTGTAAATTTGAAAAATGTAATTTATCAAATATTAAAATAAAAAATACTACTTTTAATAATGTAGAATTTATTAAAACAAAAATAATGTGAATTAATTTTTGAGAAATAAATACTCTTTTATCTCATTTTAGTTTTACGAATTGTAATATATATTTGTCGAACTTTAGCTGAATGAGTCTAAAAAACATTTCTTTTGAAGGCTCTGATATTAAAGAAACAGACTTTACTAAAACTAATTTAGAAAATTCAAATTTAACATTTTGTGATTTGGAAAAATCAATATTTAGTGAAACAAATTTAAAAAATACTGATTTTAGATGAGCTTATAATTTTGCAATAAACCCAATAATTAACAAATTATCAAAGACAAAATTTTCAAGGGACAATTCACTATTATTATTAAATTATTTTGATATAATAGTTGAGTAAATTTTAAGAAATAAAAAAATTATGAAAAAGATATATAGTTTAGCTTTATGATGATGAGCTGCAATCTGATTTTCTCATATTTGAGTTATTAGATCTATAGAAGAGAAAAAAATAAAAATTAATGAAGTATCTTGAACTTCTATGTGAGCAATAATAGCTTGATTTTTTGCCATGTGAAAAAAATCACACGAGATGGAAAAATTTGCTAAAAGTATGAATTATTTTAAACTACTTGATTTTGATTTAAAGAATTGACTTTTAAAATGAAATAAAATTTATAAAAAATTATATGAAGTTTTTTGAGATGCAAAAATAGAAAATTTAAATATAAAATTGAGTATTGTTGCAACTAATGTTGAAACTTGAAAATTAAAGATTTTTAAGACGTGAAAGATTATAGATGCAGTAAGAGCAAGCATAAGTTTGCCTTGAATTTTTATTCCTCACAAAATATGAGATAGTATTTATGTTGATGGATGAATATTAAATAATCTTCCTATTGATGTTTTGAATTGAAAGACTATAATAGCAGTAAGTGCTATAAAGGAAGTTGTTTGACCGTTAAAAAGAAAAAGAAAAATATTATGATTTGAAACAAATCTTGGATTCTTTAATATGAATTTTCAAATTTTGCAGAGATCAATACTTTTAATGATGAAGCAAAATGAATATGCTTCTATTAGTACTTTTTGAAAGGAAGTTACTCTAATTAAACCAAATACAGAAGGAGTAGATTTTTATAGTTTTAATAAAATTGATGAGTTATTAGAAAGGGGATATAATGAGGCTAACAATATTTTATAACAATTAATTATATTTAAATAATGAATAAAAAAACAAAAGTAGTAGATAAAAATCATTTTAATATTTATGGTGTTATTACTTTGGTGATACTTATTATTTATATTATTGGTTTAGCTTATTTTTTATTATATTCACATAGACAAATAAAAAATATTTATACTGATATAGAAAAAAAACAATTAGAAAATAATTTTTTAAGATCAGAAATAATAAGATTAAAAGAAGAAAAAGCTGATTCTATTTTTAATCTAGATTTGGAAACAGATAATTCTATATATAAGTTTGTTACTTCAAGTAAAGCATTTAATGATATATGATATATTCCGGAAAATCTAGAGAAAATATGAAGTAAATTTGTTTATGATACAAAAGGGTGAAGACAGCTTGTAACAAGTGAAACAAATGAAGCTCTTCAAAAAATATGAGAAGCATTTTATTGAAATTTTAATAAAAAAATATCTATAGTTAGTGCTTATAGATCATATGCTTATCAAGAAGGGATTAAAAGATGATGATGTCCTGATAATCTTTGTGCCAAAGCTGGGTTTTCTGAACATCAATCAGGATTAGCTGTTGATATATGGGAAGTTTCTACAAACAGAGCATGGATGAATAATAGTGTACTTAGATCATATTATGATTGGTTTAATATAAATGCTCATACATATGGTTTTACAAATACATATCAAAAATGATTATTAATAGATTGATACGAAATTGAACCTTGGCATTGGAGATATATAGGAATTCCTTTAGCTACATACTTGAAAGAGAATAATTTAACTGTTGCTGAATTTTATAATAGCAGAAACGATTAAAATAATATTATTAAGATTAAATATGGCAAAGAAAAATAGAATACGCCCTGAAAGAAGTCCTCTTGGGGGACAAAATAGAAAATCTAGACCTATTAAAACATGATTTCATAGAAAGAAAAAAGTACAAAGATGAAGCTATGTAGTAAGGGACGAATATGCTGTAAAAGCAAGAAAAGCGTGATATAGAGCTAGAAGTGTATACAAATTACTTGAAATGCAAGAAAGGTTTGATTTAATTAAACCTGATTATTCTGTAATTGATATTGGATGTGCCCCAGGTAGTTTTTTACAAGCTATTAGAAATATTGTAAGAGAAAAAATTATTATTTGAGTAGATTTAAAAGAGGTAAAGCCTTTTTCTTATCCAAATGTTTCAACTATTGTATGTAGTATATTTGATTATGAGGAATTATCAAAACAAGTATTAGAAATAATTTGAGAAGATCAATTTGATTTGATTACTTCAGATATTGCTCCGAATACTACAGGAAGATTTGATGTTGATCAATATGCATCAGTTGAATTAAATATAGAAATATGTAAATTTTCTGATAGATTTTTAAAAACATGAGGAAATATGATTTTAAAAGTTTTTAAATGAGAAGATTTTAATGATTTGGTAATGCAAGTTAAAAAGAGATTTAGAAAAATGACAACATTTAAACCAATGGCTTGTCGTGACAGTTCTCATGAAGAATATGTGATTTGTTATGATAAAAAATAAAAAATATCTCATCCTGTATACAGGATG
>JASFZI010000044.1:0-10322 GCA_045107135.1 Candidatus Altimarinota bacterium | reverse complement strand
TACTTGATGTTTTTAATGATTCTAATAGTAATACTCAAGAATCAAGAAGAATAGTAAATGATTTAATAAAATATACTATATTAGATTGTTTAACAACATATCAAAATATAGGCATTCTTGTAAACATTCTTGCTATAAGCATTCTTCATATATATGTTGCATTTATTAATTTAGTAATAATTATTACTCATATAATACCAACTATTAATTTTCAGTAGTCATGTACAAAGAAGTTTGAAACATTTACTACAAATTGAGTCAATGCAGGTAATTCACTACCAGCTTTTTCAAAAGATTCTGTAATCCTCGGAACGATAAATATCATCATGAAGGTTACCATTGTAAGAGTTAGTCATAATAAAATAACTGGATAAATCATGGCTCATTTAACTTTTCATTTTAGCTCAATATTTTCAAGTAGATTGGAATCTAGCTCTATTAATATTCTACCTAGTTGTCATGTCTTTTCTCATACAGAAACAAGAGCTGTAGTTAATGAATCAAATACTTTTGGATATTGGTTCATAGTTTCACTTATTGAAATACCATGATTTATATTCTCTTTCATTTCAATAATTATCCTTTTTAAATAAGGATTTTTTAGTTGTTTTATTAAAATTGATAATGCTCATTTTATATCAATTCATGAATTAACAAATATAGCAAACTTATTAATAAATCCCCAAACCTCTTTTTTTGAGACACTATTAAATAGGGTAATTTCGATATTCATCTTACCCGATTTGTGCATCTGTTTATTTCTTCTAGCTTTTCTAGCCTTTTCTAAAATTTTAACAAATTTATCATTGTTAAAATTTCAGTATTTATCATAGAAGCTGTTTCAAAACATAGTGTTTGGTTAAAATTAATTTTTTATATATTCCCATCTTTACTTATTATTTCTTCTGCTTCAGTTATAACAGTTTCATAATCTCATTTTTTTAGTAGTTCTTCTAATATACTATATTTATTAACTATCTTTTGGTTTTTTTGTTCTATTTTATAAGCCTTTTCATTATTTATTGCTTTTTTTAAATAGAAGTTAATTTTTTTATCTATAAATCATTCTTTAATAAATCTAATTGATTCTTGTTTCAATTTAAGAATTTCTCAGGTATAATATAATGTTTCAAGAATTTTTATTATTCTAAGCGTTTCTTTCCTCTTTTTTAAAACTTCTAGCTCTTTATCAATATCTTCTATAGTTTTTCATCTTAATTTTTTGATATCACTATTATTTAATCATTCTTTTACTTTTAAATTTTTTAGATAATCTGATGATTCATCTACTATATCTTTTTTGAATTCTCTTTTTACTATCAGAATAGTAGCATCATCTTCAAATTGAGCTCATCATCTAAATATTTTAACATCATTTATTATATAATCATATATATCGCGAATATTATTATTAGATGTAGCAATTGTTTGAAA
This sequence comes from Candidatus Altimarinota bacterium, assembly GCA_045107135.1. Classification (GTDB taxonomy): domain Bacteria; phylum Patescibacteriota; class Gracilibacteria; order BD1-5; family UBA6164; genus UBA6164. The sequence goes on along the minus strand of JASFZI010000044.1, from coordinate 8,888 downwards.
AGCATGAATTAATCTGTCTATTCAATAAAGATTTCATTCACTATTTTTATTTTCTACTATTCAATCACTATAAGTTAGTAATATATCTCCATTTTCTATAACTATATTCTTAACTTTTATATCGCTAGACTTGTTTATTAATCTTATTCAAGCAGCTAATCCTCAAGGGATCAATTTCTCGATTTCTTTTTTATTCTTTCTATATATTAGTATAGGTTCATGTCACATTCAGACGAATCTTAATTTTCATATTTCATCTTTTAATATTTCAAAGAATATTCATGTGATAAAATTTCTTGATTTTAGATCTTGTTTTAGTCAGTTATTTATTTCATATGTTAATTCTACTAAACTTTTACTTTTTACGTATTTATTAAATAATCTACTTAATAGAGTGATGATGAATCATGCTCTAATACCATGACCAGTTGCATCTCAAAGGAAGAAATTATATTTATCATCATTTTCTACAAATCAAAGTGTATCACCAGAGATTTTATCAGCTCAAAGAATTTTTCAATAAAGTTCATATCATAACATCTTGTTACTTGATAATTCTTTTACTAATCATTTATGAATATTCGCTAATTTTCTAGCTGCAATATCATTTTTTACTTTAGAATCTTCTTCTATTAATAAATTGATTTCATCAAGAAGTTTTTTCTTTTTTATTCTTTCTTTAATATTTTTGTAGAAGTTAATTCTCTGTTTAAGTTTTTGGAAAAATGTTTGATTTTCTTCTTTATCTTTATCTTTGTCTTTATCTAAGTTTACAGTTTCTCAGATTAATATCATAGCTTCAAGTTTTGCATTGTCTTTTACTTTATTTTCATTCTCATTATGTAGTTTTTCTATATTTTTTAGAATTATTTTCTTTTCTTTATTATAAAATTTGATAACTGATGAATTTTCTGCATTTTCTTCAATAAATTTTTGTAATAATCATAAGGCTTGATCATTTTTTTTGTTTCAAGTTAATATTTTAACTTCCTCCTTTATTTTTTTAAATCTTATTTTAAATCTTTCATTTTCAACTTTTTTATTATATTTTTCTTCTTTCCTTTCTAGAATTAAGGCTAATTTGTTTAATCTTTTTTGTTTTTTCTTAAAATTATCAGTCAACTTAATCTTTTCTTTTTTATTAACTCATTCTTTATCATCTAATTTTTCTAATTCATCCAAAATTAAGTTTAAAGAATCTTTTTCTTTATATTCGATTTCATCTAATGCTTTTTTTGCTTTTTCCCATTCAGAAAGAATTATAAAAATATTGATGGCCTTTAGAGCACCATCAAATGCTTTTATATTATTATTATCAATTTCTTTTTTCTTTAAAAACCCGAACATATTGTGTAGTTAATTTTAGTTTATATTTCTAATCCATCCTTGAATTCCTTCCTTTTAAAAGGAAGGAAGCTACAGTTATTTTGCAGCCTTCCTCCTTTCTTAAAGGAGGAAATTCAATGGTGGATTCTTTTAAATCAATTTCAATGCTTCTTCAACTGTAGTTTCTCAGAGGATTGCTTTTAATAAAGCATCTTGAGTAATTGTGACCATTCAATTTTTAATTGCTATATCTCTCATAGCATGTGCACTTTCTTTATTAAGGATTAATGGTTCAAGATAATCTCAAACTATTAATACTTCATGGAATCACATTCTTCAACTGTATCAAGTTTCTCAACATTCTTCACAACCTTTTCAATGAAAGAATTTTAGATCTTTCATTTCAGCTTTATCTATAATTGGTCCTAATATTTCTTCTACTTTCTTTTTTTCAGTTTCTTTTAGAGTATAGTCTTCTTTACAATTATGACAGATTTTTTTTCAAAGTCTTTGTGATATTACCATTTTCATAGCTGAAGCTAATAGAAATGGTTCAACTCCCATATTTATAAGTCTTTGCACTGTTCAGGCTGCTGAATTCGTATGTATTGTTGATAATACCAAGTGACCTGTTAGGGCTGCTTCAACAGCCAAAATAGCTGTTTCCTTATCTCTGATTTCTCATACCATTATGATATCAGGATCTTGTCTAACCAGACTTCTTAGTCATGTTGAAAAGGTATATCATATTTCTGGTTTTACTTGAGATTGATTAACATATTCAATATCATACTCAATCGGATCTTCAAGTGTAGAAATATTATATTCTAGAGGATTAAAGTTTTTTAGTACTCCAAATAAAGTGGTAGATTTTCATGAACCTGTTGGTCATGCTATTAATATTATTCAATATGTACTTTTTAATGCTTTTCTCACTTTTTCTAGATTAACATCAATTAGTCATAAAGCTTCAATATTAGTTAGAGAAGCATCTTGTTTAAGTATTCTCATTACTACTTTTTCTCAATAGTTAGTTGGCAGAGTAGAAAGTCTGATATCAACATTTTTACTTTCTTTTTCATATAAATAAACAATTTTACCATCCTGAGGTTTTTTGTTTTCATCAATTTTTATTTTTGATAAAACTTTTAGTCTAGTAATTATTCAACTAATATTTTCTCTGTGAAGTTTATCATAAAGCATAAAATCACCATCTTTACGGAACCTTATCAATAAGAAGAATTCATTTGGTTCGATATGTATATCTGATGCCCCAATATCAACACCTTTTTTGAACATTTTGTTGATGTAGTCAACTACATCTCAAATGTCTCTTCTTACCTTTAAAGCATCTATGTCTAAATTTTTATTCATCTTTAATTTATAAGTAAATTAATATTAGTATAATAATATCACATTATTCAATTTTATTTATATTTATCTAGTAATATATTTTTAATTATTTCTATTTCTTTTTTATGTTTTTCTATTAAAGCAGCTTCAGCTTCTATTCTTGCTATTTCAGCTTTTTCTCTTACTATTTCTTCTTTTATTAACCTTACTTCATTTCCTAATATAGCTTCTAGTTCATTTTTACTTTTATATACTATATTTTCATATTTATAGTTTTTCACTTCAGTAAACCATTTTTTTTGAGTAAAGATATCAAATGACATAGAGTCTATATTAATAGTTTCTGCAATCCATGGTTTATCTATATATGTTGTTTTAATCTTATTTATATTATTTACAATTCTTCTCTCATATATATCAGATGAATGATTATCAGAATCAAAAATAAATAATCAAGCAATAATTGCTCATGTTAATACAATTAAACCAACAATAAGAGTTATTCTAGTTCTAGGTTCTCTTAATTTTTTTTGAATTTTTTTCTTTTTTTCTTTTATTTTTTCGATTACTGTTTTTTCTTTGAAATCAGATTTATAATTTCAGAAAAGTTCTTTTTCTTCTTCTTCTTCATCTTTAGCAGGTTCTTTTTCTTTTAATTTGAATTTCTTTTTAGTTTCTTCCTCTACTTTTTCATTAATATTTTTTTCAATTTCTTTAATACTTTCACTTAATTCTTCTTTTGGATCTATTTTGATGGCTTTTATAACAGTCTTTTTTTCATTTTTTTTATTTGTATTTTCTGTATCTTTTATATTTTTTAATCAATTATCATCTTCATTTAAAGTTTCAGTAAGTTCTTCTTTCATATCTTCATGTTTTTCTTCTTCTTTATCTTCTTTGATTTCATCTTTTTCATCTTTTGACTTAGATGTTTTAATTGATCATATAGATATATGAGGAGTTTTAGATTCTTCGACTTTAGTTTCTTCTATTTTAGGCGTAGTTATTTCTTCTACTTTTTCAATTGTAGAAGAGTCATTTTTCTTTTTATTTTTCATTATAGCGGATATATCTATCTTTGGTGATGAATTCATAAATAAATGTTTTATAAATATAAAATTTCAATTATATGTATATATATTAATATAATTTTCTAAATAAATCAAATTAATAGCCTAAAAATAATAAAAGTTGATTTTTGGCTTTAATTTATTAATCTATTTAATAATATTAAGCATAATAATTTTATAATAAAATGATTAGACCACAAGCAATATCAGGGTTTCCTGAAAACCTTCCAGATAAACAAATATTAGAAGAAAAATTTAAAGAAATAATTAAAAAAAATTATAGTTTATCAGGTTTTACTACGATTGATACACCAATTGTAGAAAGACTTGATATTTTGACTTCAAAATGAGCAGATGATAATGAAATTTATTGAATACATAGAATAAATGGAGATTTGTGAGATAATGACTCATTATGATTAAGATTTGATTTAACCGTGCCTCTTGCTAGGTATGTAGCTCAATATGAATGAGAGCTAGTTTTTCCATTTAGAAGACAACATATTTCTAGAGTATACAGGGGGGAAAGACCACAAAAATGAAGATATAGAGAATTTTATCAGGCTGATGTTGATATTATATGAAATTGAAAATTGCCTCTTTTTGCAGATATTGAGGTGATTTCTACAATTTATAATTCTTTAGAAGAGTTAGATTTTTGAGATTTTGTTGTAAATATTAATAACAAAAAATTTCTTGAGGGTTTTCTAGATACTTTATGAATCGAAAAAAAAGCTGAAACTATATCTGTTATTGATAAAAAAGATAAAGTTAGATGAGATAAATTAAAAGAAATGTTTTTAGCTGTCCCATTATTAGAAAAACAGATTGAAAAAATAGAAGAATTTATTAGATTTTGAGAAGAAAAAACAAGTGAAGAGATTTTAACTTTTTATTCACAATTTGATAACGAATTGTTAAAAACATGAGTAAAAGAATTGGAATATGTTTTTTCTAATTTATTAGCTCTTTGAGTTGATAAAGAAGCAATAAAAATAAACCCTTCAATTTCTAGATGACTTAATTATTATACTTGAACAGTTTTTGAAACATTTATTGTATGAGCTGAAAAGATGTGAAGTATATGTTCAGGTGGTAGATATGAAGATCTGTGCTCTAATTTTACTAAAAATTCATACCCATGAGTTGGGTGAAGTATTTGATTATCTAGACTAATAGCTATTTTAGATAATTTATGAAAGATTAAGCTTGAAGAAAAAACTATAACTCAGGTTATGGTTGTGAATATGTGAGACGATTATTTAGAAGATTATTTGAATATTGTAAAAAAAGTAAGAGCTTTATGAATTAATACCGAATTATTTTTGGATTCATCAGTAAAAATACAAAAACAATTAAAATATGCTAATAATAAAAAAATACCTTTTGTTATAATAGTTTGAGAAGAGGAAATAGCTAAAAATGTAATACAATTAAAAAATTTAAAAAAATGAGAACAAATAGAGCTAAAAGTTTCAGAATTAGAAAAAAATAAATTTATTAAATAAATTATCTAAAAATAAATAATTATGAATAACAATAATAAGGCCTTTACATTAATTGAGTTAATAGTTTCTTTAATTATACTTGTGATTATATGATGAGTATGATTTTTTTCTTTTTTATCATATTTAAGTACAGCTAGAGACTTGTCTAGAGTGATGGAGTTTAAAAATATAGAGTCTTCTATGTCATCTTTTGTGCTTAAAACTTGATTTTATCCAACTCCTACTGACCCCGTTGAGATTTTTTATTCATGATGACTTGTTTGGACTCAATGAACATATACAAATGAAACATCTAATACGATTTGATATTCTACTGATATTACTGATCCATTAACAAAAGATTTATATACATATTCTGTGAAAAATTCTTGAAGAGAATTTTCTTTGGCTTGAGTTTTAGAAAAATCACAGGATATTGCTCTGAATACTTGATTTATGTGAAATACTTATGCCGCAGCATCATGATCAGTTGTTTGAACGGCTATAGTAGGTTGAAATTATAATTGAGAATTATTATCTGTTAATAATGGTTCAACTAATTATGTATTAGCACTTCCATCAATTATATCAAGTGATATTTCTTCAAATAATTTAACAGATATACTAAATAATAATAAACTTGTTTATAATAGTTTTCAAAATTTACCTTCAAGTTACACTTCTGAATTATATAATTTAGATGCAAATTTGGATTTTTCTGCTAACTCTTTAGTTGTTTTTAGTGGAAGTATTAGTAAATTAAAACAATCATATAATCAAGTTGTTTTATTACAAAATTTATTTAATGCATATTCTTGAAGTATTTTATGAAAAGATATTTCTGTTGCTAAAATAGATAGTGTAGAATTATTTGCTCCAGAACCTTCAAGTATGATAAATTCATTAGCTTGTGATTTAATTAATTTTAAATTAAAATATTTTGTTGAGTGTGGATGAGTCGATTTTATTACATTCTTTGTAGTTAATGTTTTACATATAGATATATCTAATTTACCTTGAAATAAAATTACAGCAGTTTTTCAAGCGTCTGATTGAACATTTTTATTTTGAACTAATCAATGAATAGCTCTTTTTGATTGAACTGATTGGATTGTATATGATAAACAAAATAGTGATTTAGTTCATAATCAAATTTCATCTATTGCTGAAGATAATAGTTGAAATTACTGGATTTGAACTAATAATTGAATTAGTATGTTGGATATAGGTATTAGTTTAACAGATACAAGCGATGATATTTGGGTTACCTATGATAACTCAATACTTTCAAATACTCATATCCAATATATATATACAGATGATAATTGAACTATATGGATTTGAACTAATAATTGAGTTACATCATATAATTGAGATATATGGACGGATTATACAAAAAAAACTGATTGATTAACTCATAATAACATAACAGCAATATATACGGATTCTATTAATAACGTTTGGTTTTGAACAAATTCTCAATGAGTTGATAAATATGAATTATTAACAGGAGATATAACTAATTACAATAATTGAGCATTACCAGATCATAGAGTAAATTATATATTTGAAGATAATAATAATAATATATGGGTGTGAACTCAGTGATGAGTATGAATGACAACTGATTATTGAATAACATGGAATTCTTTTACAACTTCAGAATGATTGCCTGATAATAATATAACATATTTGTTTGAAGATTTGGTTTGAGATATATGGGTATGAACACAGTGATGATTAGCTAAGTATAATGGTAGTAGTTGGGTTACATATGATACACCAGATTTACTTTGAAGCCATATTTATTCTATATTTGAAGATGAATTTTGAAATATTTTGATTTTATCTGAATGATGACTTGATACGATAGATAGTTCTTGAAATATTGTTACATAATTACATAAAAAAATGCTAAAATATATTTTAGCATTTTTTTTATGTAATATTTTTACGGTAATGTACATCATGTATTTACTAATACTCATGTATCATCAAGTATTTGGTATTCTTCAAGTCAGCTATCATGAATCATTTTTGCTGCTTCTAGTATTTCATCACATGTTCTGTAATCACTATTTTGCCAAAAATTAATATTTCAATCAGAAAGTACATCATCAACATTTTCACCAGCATACAAAGGTAAATGAGGTTTTATTATAGTATAGGGTAAATTTAATCCTCAATCAAATATAAATAAATTTCTATTAGTTGTTCAATTTCATATTAAATCATGTATTTCAACATCAGTTGTTGCTCAAGTAGCAAGTAGTATACTAGGTAATACATTCTTCGAAACTGTTTTATAGTCTCACTCTGATAACGTACTAGGGAATTCTCAATCTTCTAAAGTTAATGCAATTTCAAATTCTTGTTTATTTTTTGTAATTGAATAAAAATATTTGTTACCAGTAAATGGGTCAAAAGGAATTTTATCCATAGTACTAAGAGTTACATTTTCATTCAATACTCATTGTAATGCAACTATTTTTCAGTCATTTAATATATTGAAATAATCTCATGGAATAGAATAAAATCATCTTTTTTGCTTATATAGTTTTAGAGCAGTTTTAATCTCTCATATATTAGCTTTACGTTCTACATCTCTAGCCTCTCATATATATCATACATATGAATAAAGTCAGATAGAGGCTAATATGGCTATTATAATAATTGTTATACTCAGCTCAACAAGAGTAAATGCGTTTTTTTGTTTATCCATATTCTTTTTAAAGTTAGGGGGTATAGATATTTGTTTAATTTAAAATACTATGATATAATTTTCATAGTAAATATATTTTTATTCTATATATAAGTTATGAAAAAACAAAAAATAAAAAAGTTTATCAAGAGAAACTTCTATATAATATTATTTTCTTTTTTTATTATCGGAACTGTTTTCTGATCATTTACTTCATTTTTAATAACTTCTCAGTATTCGACAAATACCTGATCAAATAATTCAGTTATTAGTTTTACATGAACTGTTACCAAAGAATGATATTATGTAAATGACGAAAGTAACTCTTCTATAATACAAGATTATTTTGAATGATATTATTTTGATAGTTTGTTTTGATATTTTAAATTAGATTGGTCAATTAATGAATTAGAAAATGTAAGGTTTATAGATTCTACTAGTAAATGTACTACTGGATATTGATATAAACTTTGATGAAAAGCATTTAGTGAACAGGCTTGATATATCAATTTTAATTATAATGCAACAACTTTTGTATATTATTGTTTAGATGATAGTAAGCTCCATGGTACAGCATATTGAGAGTACATATGATATCAAGATTTTGAATGAATTGAATTAGCTGTCGTGAATAATGTAACAGATTTAACAGAAACAGTAAATGATAATTTGTTTATAAATGATACAACAAATATCAGAGAATCAGTATTATTTTCAACAGATTGAATTGAGTCATTATGATGAGATGTGAATCAGTTAGATGTTAATAAGGAATCTATATTTTATATAATTAAATAAATAATAAAAAATATGTTCAATAAAATAAAAAAAATAATTTCATTATTACTATTATTATCCTTAACATTTAGTATATCTTATGCCGATGATCAAGCTGACGTAGAAACTTATATTGATAATATGAGAGTATCAATATATGAATCATGAATTTTT
>JASFZI010000043.1:0-20701 GCA_045107135.1 Candidatus Altimarinota bacterium | reverse complement strand
GGTACAAGGGGTTAAGTTGGTATTGGTATAGATAAGCAAGGGTTCAGATTTAACAGATGATACAGTAGCTTAAAATTATTGATTTGCTTTTTCTGATTATTTAACTTTTGCTTTCTGATTAAATGGTTTTTATCTTTTGCTTTGTGGTCTTGGATAGATGGTTAAGAATTTATTTTCTATGGGTTGTTAATACTTAAATAGACTTTACTATACTTTTTTAGACTTAATAAGTATTCTTTATTCTTATTTAATATATTTAAGTATGGGTTTATATTGGGTTTCTCTTGGAGTTTGTTAAGATGGTTTTTAGGTTGCTAATGATATACTTTGCTTAACAAAAATTAAAAGGTTGATAATATGGGACATAGAAAAAATGTACATCAAAGAGCGATTAAAAAAGATACACATCAAGAAAATAAACAAGATGTTAAAGTAGTTGAAAAAACATCACAAACACCTATTAAAGTTGAAACAGTTGAAGAGGTTAAAGTAACTGAAACAACGACACAAACAGCAACGATAGAAGAAAAAAAAGAAGTAGTTATAGAAGTTGAAAAAGTTGTAGTTAATCATAATGCTAAAATTAAAAGAAACTTAACTTTAAGTGTTAAAAATGATAGTGATTTAGAAGCTTTAAGCACTAAAACGGGTATAGCTAAAAGTAAGATAGTAGATATTCTTTTATCTAAATTTTTGAAGTTAGAATTAAATGATGAATTTGATGTTTATGATGTCAATATAAGTAAGTAAATAAATGAAACAGATTAAAAGATTTTTCTTTTGTCTGTTCTATTATAAGTTAAATATGTTGTGTTGTAAAAAGCATTGGTATAAATACAAGTAATGCTTTTACTGTATGGGGCTTTAAGAAGCCTTATTAATACTTTCTTTTACTTAATAAGTCTTTTAAAATTTATTGTTTTATAAAGATTTACTTGTTATAATTTCAATTCGTATTATCAACGATAGAGAAAGTTTAAAACTCTTCATTTTTGACTTTTTCTACTTCATACACTCCAAATAATCACTTTTTTTAAATCGCAAATATCAAGCCCTTTTTTAGATTATCGGTCAATATGTGCTTTAAACTTTTGAAACAGCCTTAAACAGCGATTATAAAATAGTTCTATATTTTGCTTATACGGGGTTTTAGTATGTAAGATAAGGATTTTATTGCTTGAAGTTGTTTAAGTGGTTTATAGGACTTTAAAATAAGCCCTACTTTGTATTAAATATATTTCTTTATATTGTTATTTTTAAACTCTTTCTTAATTAGTATCATTACCTCTATACTTATATTTTCACTACAAAGTTTTTCTTTAAAAATTTCAAGTTCTAATATCTCTTTGTTATCTTTTAATTGAGATAATTTTTCATCTATTTCTTTTAAAAGCTTTTTTCTAAATTCAAAAACTTCACTTGTAAAACCGCCTAAACTAAAAGGTTTTTTAGATATATCAACTGTTTTTAAATATTTAAAAATTTCTAACATATCTTCTTTTTTATATTGTAATTCGTTATGTGAATTTCTTACAGATTTTGTAAAAACTTCATCTATCTTACTATCAATAAAAATAGAACTTCTATTATCTAAATAAGATGAAAATTGTTTTTCTTTAAAACCATTTTCTATAATTCTTTCTTCTAAAACTTTATAAACTAATTCTTTTAATTTGCTATGTGTTGAGTATGACAATTTTGTTTCATCATTATAAAGTTCATTAATAAAATCATTTAACTCTTTTTGTATATCTTCTAATCTTTCTATTGAAGCATTTTTAACTAAATCATCTTCTATAAATTCAAATCGTTCTACAATATCTGCATATTTTTTAAATTCATTTCCTTTACTATAATTTAATTCTTTTGAATTATATTCATAAAATTCTTCTATTATTTTTCTTATATTTTTAGATAATGTTTCTAAATATTCTAAATTTGAATATTCTTCACCTATCATAACTTCATCTATTTCATCTATTATTGTTTTGAACTTTACAAAAGAATTATCTATACTTTCTTTTAAATCTAAAAATGTTTCTATATTTGCTAAACCTTTTTCAAAATGTATTATAAAATTATATTGTTTCATAAGTTCATCATATTTTTCACTATCAATTTTATTAAACTGATGAAGCATATTTTTAACTTCTATATATAAATTTTCTGTTTGAAATTTTTGTATTTCGATATATAGTTTCATTAAATCATTCAATGATTTAATATTAATATAATTTTTATTCATAATATCTTTTTTAAAATCTTCAAATTCTATATTTTCTTCTTGGTGCTTTTGTTTTAATTCTTCTTGTATTGCTTCAATGTGTTTAATAAGTTCGTGATTATTTACATTTTGATAATGTATTTCTAACTTATTTTCTACTATCTCATAAGCTAACTCTGTATATACTTCATCTTCCATTTTATAGCCTTTTTATTTTTTGTTTAATTTTACCTAAATATATTAGATATGTAAATAGTATAATAGATATTTATATTTTTATGGTCGTAATATAAACAAAATAATAAATTTATACCATTTTAATTTTTAATAATACCATTTTGTTTTTTTCTTTTATACTGATATATAGAAATTAAATAAATATATTTGATTTACTAAATAAATTAAAAGATAAAAAGGGTATAAAATGGGAAGTAAAACAAATATGACAAGGGAAGAAGTAATAAAAGAGAAAGAAACAATTATTAATCAAGTTAAAATATTCAGAGCTGAAAGAATTATAAAATTATTTGAAATAGAAGAAAAAATAGTTAATGAAATTTTTATAGATTATGATATTAATATGACTTTTGAAACTTTTAAAAATATAAGTAAAGAAGTAAAGAAACATCAAAATACTAAATATAAATATGGAAGTGTAATAAATATTTTGTCAAAAGAATTAGGATATAAAAATTATCATCATCTGATAGCTATTATAAGAAATAAATAAATTATTTTAAAAGGGCTTATTTTAAAGCCCTATTTTGGTTTAGTTAATATCTTGATACACAATAATCAAAATGTTTAAATTTTAGTATTTAATTAACATTTTTATTTTTTCTTTTATACTGATATATAGAAATTTAATAAATATGTTTAATTTACTAAATAAATTAAAAAGATAAAAGGCTATAAAATGAAAAAAATGATAAGTAAGATTAAAGAAAGTGAAATAGAGAAATTAGATGAAAATTATTTAATTTCAGATATAGAAGTGAATGAAGATACAGTTAGATTTTACATAGATAATAAAAGATATAGTTTAGAAAATAAATCATTTATTGACTTAATGGGAAATGTAACAGAAGTTTTAAGAAGAGAAAATAAAAAGAGAGGTAACTAAAATGAAAACAGATAATAAATTAATGTTAGAAAAATATTTTAATAATTTAGAATTAGAATATGAAATAGCAAACTGTAATAAAAGTATTTTAAATTATTTTATGCAGTTGTGTTAAAAAAAATATTAAATAACTAATAATTTTTTAATATTTTATTATAATGAATAAAGATAAAGATTTAAACATCTTTATACTAAATTAAAAAGGGTATAAAATGGAAAAAGAAAAAAGATATGTTATAACACTTGATTTATTTTTATATGATTATTCAGATGAAGAAATTAAACAACAAGCAAAAGATTTAATTAAAAAAATTAACAATATAAAATCAGATAGTGAAGCTTCAATTTTAGAAATAAATGAAGTTAAATTTGGAAGTATTGGAAATGCGAGAAAGGTAAATTAATGATTAAATTTATCAAGTTTATATTTAACATCATACTTTTACCCTTTAATCTTGTATTTGGTCTTATAAAACTAATTTTAAGCCCTCTCACAGCAGTTTTAGAACTTATTCTTGGTTTAGTGATGATAGGGTTTTTAACTTATGCTTACTACAATCAAGAAACAGTTATAGCAGAAGTTAAAAGTATAGAAATAACAGATGTTAAGGAAGTAGTAAATAGTGGAATTGATACAGTTAAAAGTATTGATATAAATGAAATAAAAGAAAAATATGAAACAATAAAAGAATTAACAAATGAAACAAATAATTAAAATATTTAATGAGTTAGAAAATGAAGTCAATGAAATGGAACAAACACTAATTAATCAAGATGAAAAAATTGAAATAGATGAATTAATCATAGTAGATAATAAACTTTATTTAAATAAAGATATAAAGAATTATGATTTAAGTGAAGTTAATGAATATCTTATTATAAGTGATGAAGATATGAAATATTATAAAGATATAATAGAAAATTTATTTAATGAAAAATGGGTATAAAATGGGAATTAAAAACATCTACTTCAATAAATGAATTATTTACAAAATTAAGAGATATGAAAGTATTTTAAAATGAAGAAAATTATGATAAATTCTTTTTAAAAGATAATGCAGAACTTAAAGATTTTCTAAATATTAAATAGTAGATTAATTAAAATCTACTATTTAATTAATAAAAAAAATAAATTCTTTTATACTCATATTTAGAACTATATAAATATTTATATAGTAATACTAAAAAATAAAGGGTAAAAAATGGAAAATATACTTATACAAAGTCAATTAAGAACAACTGAAAGAGAAAATTTAACATATAGAATGATTACTAATTTAGTTAAAAAAAATATAGATGTATTTGCTTATAACATAGTTGATTATCACGATACAGAACTGAATGAAAATCCAAACTTTACTAATATATTTAGTGATGATAAATTAAGAAGTGTATTAAAAGATATTAAAAACTTTAATGATAGAAATAAAAAAGTAATTGTATTAAATGATTTAGCAATATCTTATTTAATGAATAATGATTATTCAGATGCTCTTGGAATGATAGAAAATTTAATGAAAGATAAAAGATATAATGTAAGTTTTATTTATAGTTTTCATACTCTAAAAAATAATAAACCCTTTGAGGGTTTTATTAAAGAATTTGACAAGCTATATATATTTAAAAATGAAGAATATTATGATGTTAAAGATTATAATATATCAGTTTCAGAATTTGAAAAAATTAAAAAATTAAAAAAAGGAGAATATTACATTAAATTATCATAGTTTAATGTATATATAAGTAAAATTATTATACATTAATACAATTTAATTATTTTAATAGGTTATTTTTCATTTCTTATTATAATAAATGAAATAGTAAGTTTGATATTTACTATTAAATAAATCAAATAAAGGGTTAATATGTTTAGAAAAACATTAAGATGAATAATCAAAGATTTTATAGGTGTATTAAATCCATTCTATAATTACGGAAAAGATAGAAAATAAATTAAATTAAAAAAAAGGGTTAAAATGTCAAATAATGAAAAGTTAGTATTTATACAAAGATACTACAAACAAATAAGTAAAGAATATAGTAAATATATTGATGTAGTTGAAGTTCATATTAAAGATTATGAAGAGAATTTAGAAAAACTTGGATTAACTGAAAAGATAGTAGCCGAAAATGGTTTTAAACTTGGTGCAGAAAGATATGAAAAATTACAAAATAAATATTCAAAATCTAAAATTATGCAAGATGTTAATTTAGCACACACTTTAAATCAAGAAGCTACAAAAATAACTAAAGAATTTCTTGTTAAGTATTATGAGTTTAAAGAAGAAGTGCAAGATTTTCTTAAAAGAATTGGTGATATGAATACTTTTGAAACTTATGAAGAATATAGTAAATATTTAGAAAATAAATTTATTCTTGTAGAAAGATTAAAAGATGAAATGATTAAATTTATGAGTAAAGATATAAAAGAACATACGGGGCAGTTTGACAGCTTGAAAAAGTATAAATCTACTTATAGCGATATTGTAACCGAATACGATTTAACAAGTATGAAAAGTAATAATGTTTTTACTGAATTACACACAGTATTTAAAAAATCTTATATAACACAGTAAAGGGGAAATTATGGGAGCAAACACAAAATTAAAAAGTATAGGTTTAGATTACAACTTTAAAAAGGACGGGTATAGTGTAAGTTTTAATTTAACTAATATTGATAAAATTAGAAGCTCATTTAGTAATGAGTATTTAGGTAAATTAAAAGGCGAATTATTTAAAGTAATTGATGTATTATTACCTTTAGACGCTCAATCATTAGTTATAGAGGAAGCCGAAAAAGAGGGATTAAAAATTATTGAACTTGAAAAAAGTGATGATTTTTATGTTAAATCAAAATTGCCTACACTTGGAGATAGAACATTTTTAAAAGTTAAATTAAGCGAACAAGGAAAATTTAAAGTTTTATATACAAAAGTAGAAAATAAAGTTAATGGTTATATTGATGAAATTGAAGATAAAATGTCAAGAGTAAGAAAAGTTATTAATATAACAGATGTAGAAAGCGAACAAGTTAAACTTTATGCAAATTTGAATAATGAATTTATTGTTTTAATTGATATGATAGATAGAGAACTTAAAATGGAGTTCAATAAATTAAAGACTTACATTGAAGTTATACAAGAGTTTGACTTTGTAGAGTATGAAACAACTTTTAAGGGCTTTTGGAAATAAGATATACATAAACTATTTAAAGGGCTTTAAACCCCTTTAAAATTACTCTCACATATATAAACCACCACTTCAAAACAATCAAAACATACAAATATTATAAATTTAGTATTTTTAAACCTTTTTTATTTTTAAATCTTTTATAATTAATTTAAGTTAGTTGATAATACTAACAATTTAAAAAGATAAAAGGTTTAAAAAATGGAAGCTAAAAATACTGTATATCAAGATGAAAAAACTTTATCAAATACATTAAAAACTTTATTAGGAACTTTTTTAGGTTTAATAGGTTTTTTTCTTTTAATATTTTTTTATGAAGAAAATTCAAATAGTTATCATAATTTAGTATCTTCTTTATTTAATAAAGAATTAGTTTTTAATAATGTTGAATTAATTTTTAATATGACACATAAATATTTTAGTGATATTAGAGATTTTGCTATTCAAACTTCAATATATATAAATAAAGTAGGTTTCACTTTCAGTAATTTTTTAACAGTTTATAAAACTTTTGTTATGTCATTTTCAAGTTTGTTTCCTATGTTAATGATATATTTAGGTTTATACATAAAAGCAGAGGGAACAGTAATAAGAAGAATTTTAAAAATTACAGTTAGTCCTATGTTGATTTTTGGAAGTGCTATATTAATTTCAATAGCTTTACAAAACTAAAAAAGAGAGGTTAAAATTATGAAAAAAGAAATTAAAGAAAAAGAAGTAATTGTTTTTAATGAGAAAACTAAACAGTTTGAAAAAAAGATAATTAAAAATAAAGAGTTTGATTATTTTGAGTTTATAGAATATATTTTTTATTCAATAACAGTTATTTTATTTATAACTTTTTATAGTGGAATAACAGAATATAAATATTTTATATGGTTTGTTATATTAAGTTTTTTATTTTCAATCTTATCAAATAAATTTATTATGAGTATATTTAATAAAGATAATATTGACATTAAAGAAAAAAATGATAAAATACAATCAAATAAAATAAAAAATAAAGGTAGGTAATAAAGATGAATAAATTAATAAAACAAATTAAAAAGGTGGTAGTAAAATGTGGATAGTCGAAACTTTAATGTTGAAAAATATAAAATGGATAATTTTAATAGGTAGTTTAATAGGTGTATATACTTATATTAGTAATAATGCGGAAATTTTTAATACAATAATTAAGCTTGCTATAGGGGGTGGAGTTGCTTATTTATTTTATAAGTTTGTATATTTGGGAATGATAAACAAAGTTAAAAAAACGGAAGTAGATGATGAATATTTAGGAGAATTAGCAAATATTTTAAATCGTAAATATGGACTTTATGTTAAAAAAATTGATATGGGTGTAAGTCAAATTATTTTTGTTGGCGATAATGATGATGATAGAGAAAATCAAGGAGAATTTAATAAAAAAGTTAGAGATTTACATAGATTTGAAGATGAAGATATAGAAAAACATTTAAAAAAAATTTCACATAAGAATTTTTATAATTTTAAATTTAATCATCTTGAAGAAAATCGTGATGAAGTTTTTATAACTATTGATTTTAAATTAAAAAATGAAAATGAAATAGGTGTTACAGCAGATGAAAAATATATGAATTTAGCTGAAACAATCGGAATAAAAGGAAGTGATGGTTTTTGTCCTCTTTTAGTTAGTTTTGATGAAAATAAAGAAACAGATAATTTAACTCTAAAATATACTTATGTGAATGGAGTTCAAAATATCAAAAAATGGAACTCTTCAATAGAAGTTATTAGAGATGTTTTAAGTTATGAATTTGTAATTAAAAACAATGAAGCTAAAAGACTTATAGAAATTATTAAAGTTCCACGATTAAAAGGAGCATTAGAATTTTTTAAAGAGGGTTTCAAGTGGGAAGATTACTTAACAAAAGGTAAAATATTTGAGGGTATGACAGTAGAGGGAGCATATTTTAGAAGTTTAAGAGGGCTCACGCACACGGGCGTTGCAGGTCAATCGGGTTCGGGTAAATCAGTTCAATTACACTTAACATTAAAATCTATATTCTACAATATGGAACACTTTGAAAAAATTTATCTTGGAGATTTAAAAGGTGGATTAGAATTATCATTTTTAGAAGATTTAGGAAGTGATAAGTTAGCATTTTTTGGAGAACCCCACGAGGTGCTACCAATTATTTTAAACTGTGAATTAGAAATGGATAGTAGAATGGCTTATATGAAAGCTAATAGACTTAAAAATATAGTAGGTAATATTATAATTTTTATCGTTGATGAATATAAACAATTAAATGATTTACAGATGGGTAAGAGTGGAGTATCACGAGAAGTTGGAAATTTAATAATGGCTAAAATTGATAGAATTTCGGCACTTGGTAGAGCGATGAATATTAAATTATTTTTACAATCTCAAAACTTTACAACTGATAGTATTGAAAGTTCTACAAGAAACAATATACAATCATTAGTTCTTATGAAAACTAAAAACCCTGAAATTCAAAATGCTTGTATTCCTTATTCTATGAGAGAAGAAATGCCAAACCCAGCAAATTTTACAACTGGTAAAAAGATTCTATTAGATAGTGAAACGGGAGAAACAACACTTATACAAGCACTATTCACAGAAGCAGAAGAAGATATAACGATAGATAACTCTTTAAAAGCTTATGAAATGGGATTAGAAAATCAAGATGAAGTTAAAAAAATTGATGATTTAGTTAAACCTTTTAAAATTAAAGTTCTTGAAAGACATTTAGCAAATGAAAGCTTATCAGATGAAGCAAGAGAATATTATCAAGATGAATATGAAAGATTAACGGGAACTACTATTGAAGCAGATGTTATAAATGCTGATGATAAAGTAGCTACAACAGTTAAACCAAATCTTTCTAAATTAAAAGTTTCAAAAGAAGATGAAGAAATTAAATCTAAAATAGAAGCTAACAAAGAAGAAGATGATGATTTAATGAATGAATTAGATAATCTCTTATCAAGTATCAAAAGTTAAATAAAAAGGGCTTCTATGCCCTTTAAAATTACTCTCACATATATAAACCCCTCTTACTTATCAATACAATTTAACAATCAAAACAATTTTATTACTTATTTCTAATCACTTATTTTTAATTCACTATATAGCTATTTATATAAAATATTAAGAAATTATTATAAATTTAATAATTTACACTATTTAATTAATAAAAAAATTAAATGTTTTATACTGATATATAGAAATTAAATAAATTTATAATATTTGATTTACTAAATAAATAAAAAAAGGTTAGAAAAATGTTTAAAAATATAATAAAAACAATCGGATTAGTTACAGTAATAGGAATGAGTTTAAATGCTTCTATCCTTGAAAAAGCTTCTTATGAAGTTGCTAATTCAAGTATAGTTCCATTATCAACAGTAACAGAAATTAAAACAGTAGAAGAAACAAAAGATTATAATAAAAGAGTAGCACTTTATAAAAATTGGAGAAATAAACATTCAGTACATACAATTAAATTAGATGGAAGTGGAAAATATAAAGGTCGTAAAATTAAAACATATTTAGAAATTTTATTTAAAACAGATGATTTAGCAAGTGATAATTATAATAAAGCAATTACAAAATATAATAAAAAAATTAGAAGTGATGATAATTTAGATTTTTGTGTTTCAGCTTATCGAAGTTTAGGACATACAAGATTTGAAAAAATTTTTAATCAAGAAGAGAAAATACATTCACATCTTTCTTGGGTATGCCCTATTGTAAGTAAAAATATAAATACTTTTAAAAATGATACAAGAGTTATTTATAGACCTATTTTTTGGGGTAAAGATATTCCTAAAGATAGTTTTGATAAAAGAAATTTCTCTTATCCTCTTCAAAATTTAAAAGTTTCTAAAAGCATAAAGGGGGTAAGTAATAAAAAAGATTAACATATGGCATATAGCCCTACTTCTAACAAGTTCAATAACTTCTTTAAGTGCTTATAATAATAATTATATAGATTATAGAAGTGCTACTAAATATACAAGTAAAATTTTTAATAATAAATTTACTAAAAAAGTTATTAAAGAATGTAATGAAGATAGATTTAAAAGATATATAAGCGGTAATGTTTTATATAACGGAATGACTTTTAGATATTCTATAAGTTGTAAAAAATAATTAAAAAACTTTAGAGAGATTTATTTCTCTATGATTTAAACCCTCAAACATAAATAAAACCCCCTACTTTCAATATAAATTAACCATTCAAACAAATTAATTAAATATAAAATGTTAAAAAATTATTATAAATTTAACAATTTAACAAAATTAAGAATACCATTTTTATTTTTCTTTATATAATTAAGTTAAGTTAGTTGATAATCTAACAAATAAATAAATTAAAAAGGCTTAAAAATGGCACAGAAAATAAAAGAATTAACAACAGTTAGAGAAATGACATTAACAGAAATGTATCAAGCAAGAATATTATTTAGATTACATAATTTTAATAATAATATTTTAGTAAGGGTTTAATTATGAAATATACAAAAAAAGATATATTCAATAGATTAGATAATATTTATAAACATATTGATTTTATTGAAATGAAATATAAAACAGAGGTTCAAAATATTTATACAGTTTTAAAAACTTTAAATTTTGAAGATATAAAAGAAGTTCATCAAATGTTAGAAATGATAGATGATTTAGAAATTCAAGTTATAGAACTAAAATAATCATCAAGGAGATTAATAGTAACACACCTTAAAGACAAAAAAGAAAGATAAAGACTTCTAAACCTATTAAAACACTTCAAAACCTCTCACACCTCTTAAATCACTTCAAACTTTATCTTTTTTAAAGGGCTTTAAAGCCCGTTTCAATTTTTTACACCTCATATCAGACCTAAAAGATTAAAAGGGCTTGATTTACCCCCTTTTTTTGATTTACTAAAATAAAGAATGATATTATCGTGTTTTTTAGTAGTTAGGGTTTCTATATCGTATTATTTTATCGCCTTTATAGATTTTCTTTAATTCACTTGTTTCATTACTTTCATAAATTTCATATTCTACTTTTTCTTTAATTTCTTTTCTCATTTCACTTGGAGCAGAAAATAAAATAATGAAAAACACTACTACACCCCCGATAATCTCTTGTATTACTCCCATAATTAAACCTTTTATTTATTTGATTTTAGAAGTATAAGATATTCAAGCTTAAAACTTTATTGTGCTAAATAAGTATAAATAAATCTATTTAAGTATAATTTAATCTTTATAATGCCATAATTCTCTTAACAAAACATAAAGGCTTTAAAATGAGTATCAAGAAAACATCAAAAATCTTAACAGTTCAAGAAACACTAAACATAGAAGTATTAAGTTTTAATACTAACTATTTTGACAATGAGAGAGAATTTTTAAGTATTCACGGTTTAATGCTTACTAATTTTGTTGATAGTGATTTAGAAGATTATTTAGACTTCTTAAAAGATAGTATAAAAAATGATTATTATTTAAACGATATGATTAAAGAAATAAATTTTAATGTATCTGAAAACGAAGAAGATATTATTTTTAAAGAAGATGATGAAGAATTTAGTTATCAAAATATGGGCGAATATATTTTAGATGAATATAGAATTTTTGTAAGTGGTAGTTATTCATTTATTAGATGTATGAATACTCAAAAAACTTTTATGTATTATGGAGATTAAAAAAATGGAAATATATGAAACTAATGAAATGGATTTTACTAAATCTGTTTCTTTCTTGAATTGGTTTGAAAACGAGATAGGAACAGAAATTGAATTAAATGAAGTAAGTGAAGATTTATTTTATTTGATGTGTTACGACCTCACACCAAAAGAGGTAAAAAAAGTTAGAGAGTTTGAAAATAAATTAGCTGATGAAAAATAAGTATCACGGGTTTTAATTAACCCGTTTTATATATTTGTGCTAAATAAGTATATTTAAGTATAATTTAATCTTTTTAATAGTAAAATAATTTTAATAAACAAAGGCTTAAAATGAGTGAAGAAACAAAAAAACAAACAGTTACTTTTTATAATAAAAAAGGTGGAACAGGTAAGACTTCAATCGCTTTTAATGTAGCCAAAGACCTGGACTATTTCTTATTAAGTAATGATGATAGTGTAATAGAAAAAATTTATCCAAATAAAGCCCGTATTATGGATACTTTGGAAGTTATCGAGGGTGAAAATATAGTATATGATTTAGGGGGTTTTATTACTAATGAAATTATAGATGTATTTAAAGCAAGTGATTTAATTGTAGTTCCTACCACTTTAGATATAAACTCTATTCAAAGAACTTTAAATACAGTTTATGAATTAAGTGAATATTGCAATAATATCATTATTGTAATTAATCGTATTCAGAAAAAAACAGCCCATAAATACGAGCAATCAATCGAAGCTTTAAAACAGTTAGATAAAGAAATGTTCTTATTAAGAGAAAGTGAAGCTTTTGTTAATAGTTTATACAAAGGCGAAACAATAAGCGAAATGTATAAAGGTAGCCCTTTAATGCGAAATGCTTATAAGGGTGTAATGGAAGATTACATTAAAATAATTAAAAGAATAAAGGGGTAAATAATGGCTTTTGATATAGATGAATTATTAAGTAAAGATAAGAAAACAATTAAACAAGCAGATACAACTAAAGAGGTAAAAACTGAAACAGTTAAACCAAAAAATGCCAAAATGGGCAGACCAAAAAAAGAGATAAAAGCAGATGAAAGAATAGTGTGTTATCTCACAAAAGAAGAAAATGAAAAATTTGAATTAATAGCAGAAGAAGAGGTTATATCTAAATCAGCATTAGCAAGAAAAATTTTAGTTCAATATTTAAAATCAAAGTAAGAGGGTTATAAGCCTTTTTATTTATTAAGATATATCAATTATGGGATTTTGTTTTAAAGAGTGCAGGGGGCTTTATTTGAAGTCAAAAAGGGTATAGAACCCTTTAAAACTATTCAGCTTTTTTACGACCACGATTTGATTTAGGGAAAATTTTAGGATTTTTTTCTTTAATCGTTTGTACTTTTGCAGTTAAAGAAACAATTTTAGCTTTCTTTTTTTCAATCTCTTTTTTAATTTTCTCTATATCTTGATTAATTTCAAAAACATCAACCTTAACAAGTTTGGTTTTTAACTCTTCATTCTCTTTTTGTAGTTCTTCATTAGTTGCCATAATAACAATCCTTTTTTTATTTAATTTAAAAAATAATATATCAATAATGCTTAAAGAATAATTAATAATTTTTTTTGAATGTGATTTAATTTGTTTTGAGGAATATTTATTTTTATAACCAAGTTCAAAAACTTAATAATGAACTTGATTAAATTGATAATACTAAATAAATATAAATAGAAATGTGCGAGATATAAACAAGGCTTACATTTATCTATATCTCTACTACTATTATAATACTTTTCAAACAATAAAATAATTAAATCGCTATATAGTTATTTATATAGTCAATCTTTAAAATATTTACTTATCTATACTAAATAAGTATTAAAAAGTATAAATATATAGATAAAAATAAGAGTATCAATACAAATTTTAAAATTTAATTACAATATGTAACCCCCTATAAATGCCCTTATAATCGCTACTATCGAGAATATTAAGAAATTAATATTATTAATATTCTAATTTATACCATTAGTTAAAGTATAAATCAAAAAAATATATTATAATACTATATACAGTTAGCAAATACTAACAAGTTTAAATCTATGATGTTTGTGAAATGAAGAGCCAAACATCAAAAAGGAATATGAAAATGAAAACAAATTTTTTATTTGATTTTGAAAAAGAAGAGAAAATTAAAGTTAGTTTCACTTTGGATAGTGATATTAAAAAAACTCT
The DNA here is from genome assembly GCA_045107135.1 of Candidatus Altimarinota bacterium. Taxonomy (GTDB): domain Bacteria; phylum Patescibacteriota; class Gracilibacteria; order BD1-5; family UBA6164; genus UBA6164. The sequence goes on along the minus strand of JASFZI010000043.1, from coordinate 6,299 downwards.
TAAAGATTTTTCAAAAAAAACAAAATATTCAATATCAAAAATAATAGAAGCAATTTTAGAAAAACCAATTAATGATAATGTATTTGAAGATGTTGAAACAGTTAATAAATATCTAAAAAGTTATGAAGTTAAGCTAAACAGTTTAATTAATAAAGAAGTAAAAGAACAAATGAGTATAACAATGAAAAAAAGTATTAAAGAGGTTTTAAATGATTTTTCAAAACAAAATAAAAAACCTTTATCAATGTTATTAAACGCCTTTCTTAAAAAAGCTATCGAAGATAATGTTTTAGAAAGTGCCGAAAGTTTAAAAGCTTTTGTAGTGAAAGGGTAAATTATGAATACTGATAATACGAACAATAACCCATTAAATGAAATGATAGAAGATAATTTAAACTTATCTATATTAGAAGAAGATATAAGTAAAAAATTTGATATAAATACAAGTGAAACAGATATAGATTTAGAAGAGTTAGACAAAGCAGAACAACAGTTTAATGATATGTTTCAAACATCTAAACATATTGAAATAATAGTAAGCAGTATAGAAGCTAAAAACGAACAAGTGACAGCAGTTCAAGTTAATATATTTAAAAGACTTTTAGAAGAGTCAAACAGTACAAAAGAATTAATTAATAATATTAGTAATAAAGTCAATAGTTTAAGTGAAGAACAAAACAGTTTTATAAATGAAGTTACAAGTAAATTAACATTATTAGAACAAAATGAAGAAATAGGTGAATTGAAAGAATTAATTATAGGTATGGATGAAAATAAAAATGAAGATAAAAAAGCAGTTATTAAAACCGTAATTATTTTTTCTATATTATCATCTATAATTTCATCTTCTTTAATAATATCATTTTTAAAATTATTTAATTAAAAGGTTTAATTATGAGAATAGAATTACACGGACAATTTAAAGATGATTTAAAATCAGAGATAGAAACACACGAAGAATTTATAGAAATAAATTTAGCATTAAGTAAAGATGAAAATACTTATTATGAAATTGAAGAAACAACAAATAAAATACTTGCTTCAATAGAAGAAAAAAATAATATCTTTCAAGATATGAATAAAAGAAAATTCAAATATGAAAATATTGATATTCAAATTAAAGAAAAAAAACAATTAGAACAAGCACGATATGAAGCCGAAAAATATTTATATGATTATAAAAGAAAAGAAACTCATACAAGTATTGAAACTGAACAGTTTGAAACAGTTAAAAAAAGATTACAAGAAATAGAAGTAGATTTATATGAAACAGAAAATGAGATAAAAGAGTTTTCTAAATTTGAAGAAAATGAAGAGTTAGAAACACAATTAAGAAGTGATGTTAAAAAACTTGAAGAAAGATATTATTTACTTGCTGATGAAAAATTAAAAGTAATTAGAAGAATACAAAAACAAGAAAATAAAATACAGTCCATAGAACACCTTGTAAAGACTTTATCAGGTCGAGGGGGCTATGAAGTTACTAAATCGTCTTCTAACACTTCAAGCGATTATTTTAGGCTTTATAGAAGCTACAATATGAAGAACGGGGAACATAGAGAATACGACCAAGAATTTTATAGTTTAGAAGATTTTTTAGCAAAGTTTGGAGTTAGCACACAAGATATTTCAGAAGCAAAACTAAAAGATGAAAAACTTAAAAAACTTCAACAAAAAAAGCGATTAGAAAAATCGGGATTTAATAAGATACTTAAAAGAAGTGGTAAAGGCAAAAAAGGTAAAAAAACGGGTAGAAGATTAAAATTTGAAAACCCCGAAGTTAGAGAAGAATTAATTAAAGAGTTAGAAGAGTTTAAAATATATAAAGAAGAAGAGTTAGCAAGAATAAAAAAAGCTATGTATGATAAATTAAAAGATTTACCAAAAGCAGACCAAGATAAATATTTAAAAGATTATCAAAAGAAAGTTAAAGAGGGCATTGAAAGAAGAAGAAACCCCGAAGCATACGAAGCAAAGAAACGATTTGAAGCACAATTAAAAGAACAAGAAGATTTTTTAAAAGAGTTAGAAGAAAGTAATATTAGAACAAAAGAAATAAATGATAGAATTAAAAAAGAAAATGATGAATATGATGAAAGAAAAAAACAAGAAAAATTAAAACAACAAGTAGAATTAGAAAAAATAAAAGCTGAAAACAAAGCAAGAGAAGAACGAACAAAACAGCAAGAAGAAGAGGTGGAAGAAACAGTTATAGAAAGAATTATTAAACCGATTAAAAACTTTTTAAATAAAATCAAGGGTTTTTTTAGTTAATAAATTATGATAGAATTTGAAAGAATATTAAAATGTTTAAATTTTAATAACTCTTTTTTTATTCTATTTATTATAATTGATTAAAGATTTAAAATAAAGGTTAAATATGAAAATTTTAAAACACGATTTAAACACTGATAAAACAAGTGAATTTGAATTAAGAGCAACTAATAAACAATATTCAGTAAGAGGATTTAATAAGCAAGGTGTAACAAACTTTAGTACAGCTAAACAAAATGTTAAGTTTGATGATATTATTTATTATGATATTGAAACTGTTAAAATAGGACAAAAATTTGATAATGAAACTTTTGCCAATTTAAATTTAACTTATAATATTATGTATTCTTTCTCTTTATTAATTCCAAAAACTAAATTATTCACAGCACACATAAATCATTTAAAACAATATTATAATAATGAATTTAGTGAAGCAAATAAAAAGATAATTGATATTCAAGAAAAAGAAGATTATTATTTATTGTTTTTATATTCAGAAAATACAAATAATAACTTATTTGATTTAGTTGAAATTTTAATAAGATTAAGAAATAGAAATAATTTAGTTAAAGTCATAGGATTTAATAATAATAAATTTGATGATTTAATTTTTAAACATTTAGATAATTATAATTTATTTAGAAATGAAAAAGATAAATATAATAAATTAGTTATTTATCTTGATAATGATAAAGAAGTAAAAATTAACTTATATGATATAAGAGATTTAAGTAAAACATTTAGATTAAATAGTTTAAAAGATGTAGGCGAATATATAGGGCTTGATAAACTTGAAATAATAGATGAGAAAGTAAAAGGTTTTAAAGAACAAGCAAACAAATATATAGAATATAATAATAGAGATAATGAAATTTTATATTATTTTCTTAAAGATGTTAATGACGATTTAGCAATATTTGAAACTAATGTAGCCCGTTGGAGCAGAAAATATTTTTATCATAAAATGTTTGAAAAATTAGATGTTAAATTTATTAACTCAAACGGGTATATAAATAACTTTACTTTGTTTGGTGGTAGAACAGAAGCATATACACATTTAAGTAAAAATTGTAAGTATATTGATTTTAATAGTTTATACACATCTTCAAGAGTTGTTTTAGATGTAGTTAAGCCCGTTATAGATGAAAAAATAGATAAAAGAGGGGTAAAGGTCAAGAGAGCTAATTATTTTCTTTCAAAGCTTGATATGAAGTCAAGAATAAAAAGCCTTATAACTTCTTTTAAAATTGATTTAGTAGAGAACGAAGTAACTAATTTTACTTATCTAAATTTATCTAAAATATATGATAAATATTCTAATGATAAATTCTTTATGTTAAATGTAAAAATAAAAGGTATTGAAGAACTTTTTGAAGATAAAGAAACATTACTTAAATTTTATTTTCCTTTTGTTAGAAAATATAAAGGTAAATCTACTTTCTCGTATAGTGAAGATACTATTTATGAAATATCTTTTTATGAAATTATATTTTTAGCTTTTTTTGATTTTGAAATAATTGAAGCTTATTCAATCGGTAAAGGCGAAGATGTGTTAAAAGATGAATTAGTAGATATTTATGAAAATAGAAAAATATTACAATCTAATGAAGATAAAAAGGAAGCACTTGAAAAACTAAAACTAAATAGTGGTTATGGAATTTATGCGACACGAAACAGAACAAGCGAATTAATTTTAGATGATAGATTAATTAAAGGTTTAGATAAATTTTTAAATCGTGATGAAAATACTTTAAATTATGAATTAAAAGAAACTATTGATAATTTAGAAGATAATGTTTATTTCTCTTTTGGATTAGAAAAATTTAAAGTAAAAATTATAGGTAGTGAATATTTTAAAATTACTGAAACAGAGGGTAAAAAATGGACTGATAACTCTATTCCCGTTTTAGCTTTAAATATTGTTTCAAATAGTAGATTTATGCTTTATTCTTTAATGCTTGATTATCTTATGAATAGTGATAATTTAAGCCTTAAAATTCACTATTGCGATACTGATAGTTTATTTTGTGATGAAGATATTTATACAAGATTAAAAGAACTTGATTTAATCGGAAATAATTTAGGACAATTAAAAGATGAATTACCCGATAATAAGATAACAGAATTAAAATGTTTTGCCCCTAAAACATATACTTATAAATTAGATGATGGAACAGAAAAGAAAGTATATAAGGGGACTGGTGCGAATGAAAGAAGAACAGTAGTAGCACAATCTTTAAAGATGAAATTTAACTCTTTTGATAGAACAGCATTAAGACCTAATCAAGAACAAAAGAGGGTATTAGTAGATAATATTTTTTATAACAAATTTGGAACAAGTGAAAAACTTGTCGAAGTTTGGAATATACAATTAGATGAATATGATAGAAAAAAAGAAGAAGAGTTAAACAATAAAAAGGGAGATATAACAAATGAGTAACAATAAATTAGAAGAGTTAGAAAGACTAAAAAAACAGAATGAAGAAAAACGATTAAAAAGTAATAATAATACTAATTCATATAATAAAAAAAAGTATGAAAAAGAAGAAGATTTAGATTTTAAAGCTATGTATAAAGAGTCAAGAGAAGAAGTAGATGAACTTATAAATAATTTAGAAAATAACAAATTTTATATAATGTTTTGGAAATCAAGAATAAGAAGATTTTTAACAATTCTTTTAATATTTTTTTTGTTTCTTACTTATCTTATTAGTAATAAAATAATAAACGATAATCAAGCAAGAGAACAAGCAAAGCAAGAGTTTAATAAAAATTATAACTCTTCAAATACTGATAATTGGTAAAGGGGTAAAATATGTTAAGTAAATACAATCAATCATTATATGAAAAAACAAAAAACAAAATTAAAAAAGATAATAATCAATCTAAAAAAAATATCAAAAGAGATTATAAAATATTTTCTTTTAGATTTGGTAAAGCTGATGAAGTAACAAGTAAGATATTAAATGCAGTAGCTTTATTTATAACAGTTGTAGCAGTTGGATTATTTACTTATTTTAAAATGACAGCTTAATATTAATAGGGCTTATTCTGAAGCCCTTTAAACTCACACAAACCTATTCACTCATACAAAACCATTCACAAACAATTAAAATCCATATAAGCAAGACATAGAACTTTTATAAAATTATGATAAAATTATGATAAAATTATAGGAAATTAAAATGCTTGAACTAAACAAAGATGAAACAGTAAATAAAATTAAATCTATTTTAATTAATACGATAAGTAGAAATAATTTTGATATTACATCTAAAATAAACAAAGATGTAAATAAAGCTTCTTTAAATATATTTGAAAAAATAGAAAAAAATTTACAATCAAGAACCGATATGACAGAAGATAAAATAAACACACTTATAAAAAACATACAATATAAAAGCATTGAAGAATTAAATGAAAATGACTTATTAGATTATACAAAAGAAAAAAGAGAAATTTTTGAATTAAAAAAAGAAAATAATTATGAGGAATGCGAATTATATGATGAATTTTTAAAAGATGAAGATATAATAAAATCAATAAAATATAATGAATTAAAAAAAATAGCTTCAATATTAGAAGATAAAAAAAGCACATTAAATCAAATTAAAAAAGCATATTCAGATTTAGCATATCATAGAGAGATAATAAGAGAAACACAAAACAGATAACCAAAGCATATAAAACATAATAGAAGCGATAGAAGCCCTTAAACATCATTTCATAGTAAAAGATACAAGCAAAGTAATAAAAGCCCGTGAGAACAAAGTATAGGTTATTAATCAACTAATCTATGTATGCAGTAAAAAAATAATCATAACCAAATATTCAAAAATTATTTCATAACCCAATAAGCAAATAACCAAATAAATAAATAAAATCATAACCCATAATCAGAAACCAAATAAATAACCAAAACCATTTAATCAGAAAAAGCAAATCAATAATTTTAAGCTACTGTATCATCTGTTAAATCTGAACCCTTGCTTATCTATACCAATACCAACTTAACCCCTTGTACC
>JASFZI010000042.1:0-10395 GCA_045107135.1 Candidatus Altimarinota bacterium | reverse complement strand
GGAGTTTTTTCAACTGGAGCTTTTTCAGTTACCTCTTTTTTAATAGGTGCTTTTTCAACTGGTGTTTTTTTCTCACCACTTACTTTCTTTTGAACCATTTTTTGAATTTTTCAACTAACAGGAGCATTAACTTTTGTTCATACTAGTTCAGCTTTAATAATACTAGCTATAAATTCAGTAGATTTAACAGAATTTGTATTAGCTGGAATTAAGTTATCAACAAGACTTTCATCACCATTAGTATTTAAAATAGCAAATGATTTCATTTTTAATGAATTAGCCTCTTTAATAGCTTGTTGTTCATAAATTCCATCAACAACAAATAATACATCAGGAGCTCTTTTTATTTCTTTTAATCATTTAAATGCTCTATCTAATTTTTCTAATTCTAACATTTTACCTGCAGCTTCTTTTTTAGATAATACATCAAAAGCTCATGTTTCAGAATCTTTTAATAATCTTAAATAAGTTGCTATTCTCTTTTTAATTGTTTTGAAGTTTGTTAATAAACCTGGTACCCATTTTTCTGAAACATAGTAATGTCCAGTAGCTTCAGCTAAATCAACATAAGCATCTCTAGATTGTAATTTTGTAGCAACGAAAAGAATTTTTTTCCCTTTTGAATGTAAATCTTTTAATTCAGCTTTAACTTCATCTATTTTTTTAACTGTTTCTAATAAATTAATTACATGAATACCATTTACAGTACCATATATATAATTTTTCATTTTTGGATTCCGGTAGTTTGATTTATTACCAATATGTAATAAATTTTTAAACATTTCATTTAATAATTTTCTGTCCATTTTTCAATAGTTATTTTAATAAGCAAGATTATTTATATAATCTTTAAATAAATATTTTTGTGTGATAACTTAATCACTTCCCAAAAATATTAAAAGTTTTTTTATTTAGTTTCTTCTTTTTTATCTTCAACTTTCTTAGCTGGTGCTTTTTTAGCAGGAGCTTTTTTAGTTTTAGCAACTTCAGCATCTATTTTATCTTCTTCTCATGTTTTAACTGGAGCTTTTTTAGCAGCTACTTTTTTAGGAGCATTTTTAGGTGCTTCTTGTAACGCTTTTAAAGATAAACCAATTCTTTTTTTATTAGGTTCAAAGTTAATAATTTTAGCAGTAACTTCTTCACCAACTCTAACATGTTCTCTTATATCTTTAACAACACCATGTGAAATTTCAGATAAGTGAATTAACCCTTGAATTCAACCTTCAAGATCCATAAATGCACCAAATTTTGAAATTCTTGAAATTGGAGCTGTAATTGAATCATGTAATTTGAATTTTTTAGCAAGAATATCCCAAGGATTTTCTTTTAATCTTTTTATAGATAATGAAATTTTTTCATTATCAAGTCCTATAACTTTTACTTTAACTTTCATTCAAACTTTAGCAAACTTTGAAGGATCAGTAACATGTCCCCAGTCAATTTCAGAAACATGAACTAATCATTCTAAACCTTCAAATGTAACGAATAAACCGTAAGATAATATACCACTTACAACTCATGAAACAATATCACCTTCTTTTAGATTACTTAATGCTTTAGTTCTATTTTCTTCAATAGCAGCTTTTTCAGAGAAAATAATTTTTTTACCATTTTCATCAACATTAATTACTCTAACTTTGAAGTCTAAACCAACTAAACGATTTAAATGTTCAAGAATTTTTTCTGGATCGGCACCTTCAACTCTAGGATAATGAAGAGGCGTTAATTGAGATACAGGTATAAACCCTTTTAAACCATCTATATCAACAAGTAAACCTCATTTGTTAGCTTCAGTAGGTTTAACACTAATAATTTCAGATGTTTCATTATATTTAGCAAGATTGCTAAGGTTTTTAATTTGATTAGCTCTTTTTAATGAAAGGATTAATAAACCTCTTTCAATAGAATCACCCAAAACCATTACATCAATATTTTGATTAGCTTTTAAGTCATTTAAATCAATTGTATTACCAACTTCTTTAGCAACTACTAAACCAGTAAATTGGTTATTTACATTTACTAAAATGTTTTTCTTTTCTATTTTAATAATAGTTCAAGAAATAACTTCTCCTTGTTTTGGATATTTAATCTCAGGAGATTCTTTGAATAACTCTTCAAACAGAGCCATATCTTTATTTGTCATATAGACACAAAAATTATAAACTAAAATATTACTGTTCCTTAAAGGAATCAGTATAAAAATCTGATTAAATAATCTTAAAATCCATTTTACAAGGCTTTTGTTATGAATTTTAATATTAAAAATCTCTATAGTAAAAAGTTATATTAGGACTAAAACTTTCTACTTTAAAACTTTTAATTAAATGGGGTGCCCGAAGGGGTTCGAACCCTCGACCTCCAGAGTCACAACCTGGCATTCTAACCAACTGAACTACGGGCACCATAATACACTTACTTTTTATAATTCCTAAAAAGTAGAAGGATTATATAAATAATAGGTCAATTGTCAAAAGAAAAAACGCTCTTTTTTTAGGTTTTTTACTACTTTTATATTAGAATATAAGTATACTTAAAAACAAATAAAAAAAACTCATGGAAAAAAAATTAAATATTAAACTCAATAATCTTGAAATATATAAACATATTGTTGATCATATGACCGAAAGTCTTTGGATATGAGACAAGAATAATATAACTATATTTACAAATAATATTTTTTGTGAAATTACATGATATGCTTTAGAAGAAATAATGTGAAAAAAATATTCTGAATTTTGGGATGAAAAAAGTAATAAAATGATTGATAAAATTAATTCTGAAAAAAAAATAGATTTAAACTTCAAATATGAAGCTACTTTAAAAGCAAAAGACTGAGAATTAATTCCAGTACTATGTAGTTGATCCTCTACTGAAAACTGATGAACAGTTTTGATGATAAGTGATTTAAGAGAGTTACATTCACTAAAACAAGCAGAAAAAGATTTAATAAAATTAAATAATACAAAAGATGAGTTTATATCTATTGTATGACATGAACTAAGAACACCTCTTACATCTATTAGATGATATCTATCAATGATATTAGAATGAGATATGTGAGAAATTAATCCTGAAATGAAAAAATCAATAACTCATACATATGATAGCTCTGTTAGATTAATAAAACTAGTTAATGATGTATTGTCTTTATGAAAAATTGAGTCATGAAAAATGGATTATTATATTAAAGAATATACAGTTGAAAATATAATTAATTCTGTATACAAAGATGTACATTTAGAAATAAAAAATAAAAAAATAAAATTTGATATAATTTTTGATGAAGATTTAAAAGAAACTATAATAAAAACTGATAAAGACAAGCTTAAACAGATTTTTTTAAATTTATTGAGTAATGCATTAAAATTTACTAAATCTTGATGAACAATAACTCTAAAAATAAGTAAAAATAATGATAAAATTAAGTTCGAAGTGATTGATACATGAATCTGAATACCAAAAGATAAATTAGATATCTTATTTAACAAATTTTCTCAAGTAGAATCAACAATGCAAAGACATAATACCTCATGACTAGGTTTATGATTAGCAATCTCTAGAAACTTTATAAAAAAATTTGGATCAGAGATACATGTTCAATCTATTGAAGGAAAATGAAGTAACTTTTATTTTGATTTGGAATTATAATAATTTGAAAAATCCAAACAAATATGATAAAATACAAATATATAATAATAATTAAAATATTATGACTAAAAAATTATTAATAATCGAGGATGATAAGGTTCTAAATGAAATGTACGCTTTGAAATTCAAAAAAGAAGGTTTTGAAGTAGAATCTGCTTACGATTGAATTGAAGGATTAGCGAAAGTTGCTTCATTTAATCCAGAGGCTATATTACTTGATATTATGATGCCATCAATGAATGGTTTTGAAACACTACAGGCTATTAAATCACAAACTTCTTCAAATTGTAAAATTATTATTTTTACAAATATTGTAGATAAAGATAAAATAAATAAAGCCATAGAAATGTGAGCTGATGATTATTTGATTAAAGCTGATACTACACCTAAAGATGCTGTAGAAAAAGTTGAAGAATATCTTAAAAAACAAAAAAAAGATGAAACAATTTATGTACAACCATGATTGAATCATTTCAAAATCAAAAATCCTAATGGATGAGAAGATATCAAAATTGATATTAATATAGAACTATAAATTTAAAAATAAAAAAAATCTAGTAATTATTATACTAGATTTTTTTATTTCTTCAATAAGTTAACAAATGCTTCACTTGGCAAACTAACCTTTCAAAACTGTTTCATCTTCTTTTTTCATTTTTTTTGTTTTTCAAGAAGCTTTTTCTTTCTACTAATATCTCAACCATAAAGTTTTGCTGTAACATCTTTTCTCATAGCTGAAATAGTTTCTCTTCATACTACATCTCATCAAACTACTGCTTGTATTTTAATTGTAAAAAGTGCTTTTGGAATTGATGTTTTTAAGTTTGCACATATTTTTTTTCATAAATAACGAGCTTGTTTTCTATGGCAAAGAAATGCAAGAGCATCAACCTTTTCATCTGCTATTAAAACTTCAAGTTTCACTAAATCATCTTCATTATATCTGATTAATTCATAATTTAGAGATGCATAACCTGAGCTTAATGATTTTATTTCATCATAAAAATCTCAAATTAATTCATTCATAGGTAATTCATAAGTTAACATTACCCTATCTGAATCTATAAATTGTTGATTTTTAAATATTCATCTTCTTGTCTGACTTAATTGCATAAGATTTCAAATATATTCACTAGGAGTGATTATTTCTACTTTTGCAATTGGTTCTTCTATATATAAATACCTTTCTCTACTGGGTAAATCTTCTGGATTAGAAACCAAAATTCTAGTACATTTTTGTCATTTTTCATCGTCTAATAATTCAGCCGAATATCTAGAATATACTGAACGCTTATCTCATAGTAATACAACTCTATAAGTTACTTGAGGTGAAGTCATAATTACATCCATCCCAAACTCTCTCATGAGTCTTTCTTTTACTATATCAAGATGCAATAATCATAAAAAACCACATCTATATCAGTGTCCTAATGCAGGAGAAACTTCTTGTTCAACACTCAGTGCCGAATCATTTAAAACTAGCTTTTCCATAGCATCTTTTAACAAAGGATATTCTGAAGAATCCATTGCAAAAATACCTGCGTATATAAAAGGTGTCACTTCTCAAAATCATTCTATAGCAGTAGCATCCTCTAGTTTTGATTTAGGTCATTCAACATTCTCTGGTTTCCACATAGTATCTCACACTTTAGCATCGCGTATAGTTTTTAAACCAGTTACTACATATCATATAGCTCACAATCATATTTTTTTATCACTTGTATATTCTGGTGAAAAATATCATACATCAAGTGCTTCAATTTTTTTACCCGTATTTAAAAAATAACAAGTATCTCCTTTTTTAATTTCTCCCTGAAATATTTTTACATAACTCACAACTCATCTATAAGCATCATATTGAGAATCGAAAACAAGTGCTTTCAATTCGTCATTATCAGGACCTTTTTCTGAATAAACTTTTGGCTCACCTATTCTATCAATAACAGCATCAAGAATAGCTTCTACATTTTCTCATGTTTTAGCTGATACTCATATAATCTCAGTTTTATCACAACCAAGAAGATTAATTATTTCTTCAGCTACTTTATCAAAATCTGCAGCTGGAAGATCTATTTTATTAATAACAGGAATAATATCTAAATCATTTTCAATAGCCATATATACATTACTAAGAGTTTGAGCTTCAATCCCTTGAGTAGCGTCAACAATTAAAAGAGCACCTTCTACAGATGCCAAAGATCTAGAAACCTCGTATTGAAAATCTACATGACCAGGAGTATCAATAATATTCATTTGGTACCCCTTCCAGTTCATCCTAACAGGTTGAAGTTTAATTGTAATACCTCTTTCTTGCTCTAGCTCCATAGTATCAAGCATTTGTCAGTGCTTCATATCTCTTTTTTTGATAGTCCCCGTAATTTCAAGTAATCTATCAGCAAGAGTAGATTTACCATGATCAATATGAGCAATAATACAGAAATTTCTAATACCGTCTAGCGGCACCGAGGTATTTTTTAATTCCATTTTTCTCTTAATTGTTAATAATTTGTTAAATTTAGCCCTATTTTAGGGAAAATTGTTAAAAAGTAAAGAAAAGAAAAACATATTGTTTTTTTTTATTTTTGAATAGAATATAACAATAATATTTTACATTTTTAAAAAAAATATGAGATTAATAATTTCAATATTAATTGCCTGAATTTTTACATTATTTTGACTACTAAAATTTAAATGATATTTTGAATTATGAAAAGTTAATTTAATAAATATGGACTGAACATTTGAAGTAAATTTTTCTTCAATTAAACAGATTACTGACTATATTTTTTATATACCACAATTAATTTTTGATTCTGAAAAAGAAAGCTTAAAAGAATATTTTTCTAGGTATACATCGCTATCAAATCAAGATATATACATTTCCATAGTATTTTTATTCCACTTCATATTCATATTTTCATTAACGCAATTTCTTAAAATATTTGCATGATATACTGACAAAAAATATTTTGCCATATGAATTGTTATAATGTATTTTTTATCAATATATTTCGTTAGATATTATGTAAATTTATAACTAAAAAAACTCCTAGAATTCTAGGAGTTTTTCATGTTTAAATATATATTAATTACCTCAATATATTGCAAATGATATTTGGGCTTGATCTAAATTTTCACCAGTTGTATTTTCAGTAAGAATCTGAACATAACTTGTATTTCTTATTAACGGAGTAGTCCATCTTGTTTTAGTAGAATGATCCGAAATATCTGTACTTCACATTATAAAAGCATAATTTATATCAATCATTGGAGTAGAGAAAAATACATTATACTTACCTGTAGTAACTCTTTCAACTCTATCAATTCCATAACTATCAAATATAGTACAAGTAGCTGAACAAGTAGCTCCATCAAAATAAATCCAAGCAGTTGGTAATTGTTTTGGATCTATTGAAGATAATCTAGCATCCAAATCAGCTTGATTATTTATTATATCATTAAAAGTTGCTGCTGTTAATGTTTCTCCTGTATTTACAGTATTTATAGTTGTAAACGCAGAATAGGCAATTCATCATAGTCATAGCATTAATAAAATTCATACTCATTGAAGTAATCATTTTTGAATGTTTTTTTGTATTTCCATAGATATTTAAAATTATTTTCTAATTCCCTATATTATATCCAAAAATGTAAAAAATAAAAAAAAAAATAATTTTTTTAATTGACAAAAAGTGTTTAATTATCCTAAATATAAATTATTTCTTATATATATTTATAAGTAATTTTTTTTATTTAAATTAGAATATGCCTTTTTTTTGACTAATAAAGGAAAATATATTAAAATGTATATGTAAATAAGTATAATGAAAAAATATGTCTGATTTGAATATATAACTAACTATTAACTATGATTTCAATACTATCTTTAAAATTTGTTCCTAAAGAATTACATAATATGTCTAGTACTGAATTACTTTCATATTATGATAATCCAAGAAACTTTAAGATAAAAGATCCTAGAAATAAAGAATGGGATAATAGTGATTATTCTTTCCCTTCTAATTGTTTAGTGTTTCTAACTCATTGATCCTACGCTGTTAATGAAAAAATAAGAAGAACTACAGAACTTACAAAAACTGCTTTTTTAAGATTAATAAGAAATTATTCCGATTTTTGAACACGCAAAATGGTAAAAAAATCATGAATACCAGATAAAAATGTTATATGTTTTCCTTGATCTAGAGCTATATGAGATCCTAATAGAGAATACAAAACACAAAAAGAAGATGATAAATTAGAACAATGAAAAAAATTTATAAGAGATTCTGATTTTAATTCTCAAGTCATTATTAAAAATCCATGACAATTTAGAAAAATTTGAAAATCAAAAATTGGAAAATACCATAAAGATTTAGAAAATAGTTTAAGTTCTGCTGAAAGAAATACATGAGGATCAATTTGATTTGACATACATGATACTTGAACAAATTTAATGAACAAGGAAAATGATTTTGATACATTTAGAGAAGAATGATTCCCAGAAATAACACTTTGAACTAAAGAATGAGAATCATGTAATAGTGAAATACTTGAATTTTTTGCTAAAAAATTAAAACTTTATCTTTGATTAAAAATATTTATTAATGAACCTTTTAAGTGAGGTTTTGTTACAACTAAACATTGACAAAAAAATAGGCAAGAAGAAAATAAATGAAATTGATTAAAAAAATCAAAAAGAAATCTTATACAAGTTGAAATATGACGTTATTTATATATGAAAGAATCTACTCAAGAAATTGATTGGGAGAGAATGGAAATATTATGAGAATGAATCAAAAGAGCTATTACTGATACAGGTATAAAATTTTGAGAAGAATATTTTAAATCAATTTAAAAAATTAAAAAAAATGGTTGGTTTTAAAAATCAATGATCTGCTAAAGAAAAATTAGAGAATATAATTGATGAACAAAATTCTCTGATTTTTGATGAGGAAAATTGGATTGATAAAGATTTGTGGAAAATAGCAGAAGTTACTTATTCATACGACGAAGAGACTAAAATAAACACAACTCTCTTTGTAAAATGAGGATGATTAGATTTAGAACTTTATAAAAAATCAAATAAAGAAGAAAGAAAAAAATTATTAACAGAAGCACAAGATAATTTAGTGAAATTATTAAATGAAAAAAAAGCACAAATACAAAATGCATTACAAGAATTAGAATTAGTCGATATTTTAAGTCAGAATTCTATAGAAACAGATATAAAAAGCATTTTTATAAATTCATTAACTGAAAAAAATGATTTATTAGATTATTGTCTAAATGCTATTCATTTTGAAATAGAAAAAGCATGATTTGATTTAGGACTATTAAAAGAGGAAGAAGAACAAATAGAAAAACAACAAGAAGAATTAGACTCAAAATTATTCGGTGGAAAAATTAAAGATAATCCTAATGAAACTATATTATCCTATGAATATATATTTGAAATATATAGTAAAAATATAGAAAAATTAGATACTGAAGAACAAAAAAGATTTGAATGATATTTAGAACAAATAAATCAATACTTACCAGTATGATATAAATACGAATCAAAAGAAAAACCTAAACAAATAGATTGAGAATTTCTAGATTACGATATTCCTAGAAAAGATTATATGCTAGCGTTTAATTTATTAGTTGAATCATTAGAAAAACTTGAACATATAGTTGAAAGTAATGAAGGTACCTGAAGTATTTCTGATTGACCTAAATGAGTACAATTCCCTACAACTGACAAATTTGATTACATAAAAATACTTAGGTTTTTTAAATTAGGTAATCATGAGATAGAAACTCATAATATTACAGATTATAATTGAAAACAAGTTATTTGAAATCTTAGATGAGCTAACAGTACAGAAAAAGATGAATGAGTAGCAATACTTATGGAACAACTTTTTACTTATTGAAATGAACTTTATAAAGTAGACAAAAATTGAGATACTATAATAGATATAGATAAAATTGAGATAAGCCCAAACTTCATTAAAATTTTAATGTGAGAATTATTAGATAATAATGAGTTACTAGATTTCTTAGAATTAAGTGAAAAAATTGATTCTGATATTATTTCACCAACTGACAGATATATAAGACTGAAAAGGAATAATAAAGCCTGAGTACAACATAAAGATACAACTTATACTAGATGATTATTTAAAGCAATTGATGAAATAAATAAATATATTAAATCTAAGTGAAAAAAATGAATTGGTCCTGAAGATTTATTTTTAGGTAAGATTTCTTTTAAAGAAACTCAGAAATTAAAAAACATAAAAGAAGCTAAAGAAAAAAAATCATTAGATGAAATAGATAAAACAGATGAAGATTCTCAAGAAAATATTAAAATATTAAAGCCTCTATTCATCTCAGATGCAGTTTATTTCATAGTTTGAGAAAAATTAAAATGAGAAAAATGAAATATTAATTCAATTGAATTTTACAAATATTTACAAAAAAAATATCCAATATTTAATTTTACCTTAGAAGAGATAGAAAATATATCATTTAAAACTAAGAGAAATGTATACTGAATAGTAAATATCTTGCTTAAGACCATATGAAGGCAACAAATTAGTAATATCACTCAAGAAAACAAGAAAACTGTTAAAAATTTAATAAATATAGTTTGAGAACAATATAATCCTAAAATAAGATTCGTGAAAAGAAAATTGCATCCAAGCAGAAGAAATGCAAAATAAAAAGTAATAAAAATTAATTTTTATTACTTTTTAT
>JASFZI010000041.1:0-5475 GCA_045107135.1 Candidatus Altimarinota bacterium | reverse complement strand
GAAGATGCAAAAAAGTATTGAAATAAATATGTTTATTCTAAATTAGTAGAAATTGATCCAAAATACGCTGCAGAATTGCATCCTAACAATATTAGGTATGTGATTAGAGCAATAGAGGTAAAAATGCTTACATGAAAATCTAAAATGGATTTTAGAGAAGAAAAAAAACTTAAGTATGATGTATTATTTTTGACTCCTGAGATTAAGGATAGAGAATATCTATATGATAGGATAAACAAAAGAGTACAAATGATGTTTGATGATGGATTAGTTCAAGAGGTAAAAGAATTATTAAAAACATATAATAAAAATCAATTTTGAATGAAAACTATATGATATAAAGAAGTAATTGATTATTTAGAATGAAATATAAGCTTAGATGAATGTATTGAACTTGTTCAGAAACATAATAGAAATTATGCAAAAAAACAGTTTACTTGGTTTAGAAAGTATAAAAATTAATTATTTGAAAAAAATTAAAAAAGGCTTAAAATATAAACTAATAATATTTTAAGCTTTTATTATGTCAGAAAAGAAAAAACCACTTTTTACAAGATCTAGGATTTTATTTTTAATAGTTGTATTTATAGTTACTTCTATGCCTCTTATTTATAGACAATTAGAATATTTATTAAAATAGTATATGAAAAAAATAATAATATATTCATGATTATTTCTTTCTTTGGTTGTTATCTTTATAGTAGCTGTTAATTTTTATGTACTTAATTTTTCAAAAACTCATTATTATTATGATGTTGATTGATTAGATGAAAAATATATATGATTAGTTTTTTGAGCTTCTGTTTTGAGAAACTGAACACCTTCTGATATATTAAAGGATAGATTAAAAGTTGCTTTTGAGGCATATAATAAACACAAAATAGCAAAAATTATAGTTTCCTGAGATAATTCAAAATCCAGTTATAATGAACCAGTTGCTATGCAGAAGTATTTATTAAAACTTTGAGTAGAAATTGATGATATTTATCTTGATTATGCTTGATTTGATACTTATGATTCATTGTATAGAGCGAGAGAAATATTTTGAGCTCAGGAATTAGTTTTATTTACCCAGGATTTTCATTTAAAAAGAGCTATGTATATTTCATCTAAACTATGAATAGACTCTTATTGAGTAGAAACAAATCTTCAAAAATATTTAGCATCTGATTATTATAATATAAGAGAAATATTTGCTAGATTGAAAGCATTTATAGAGGTTGAAATATTAAAGGCAAGTCCAAGATTTTTATGAGAAAAAATAGAAATAATAACTGATGAAAAAATAGAAGATGCAAAAAAAGAAATTTTGATAAATAAAGGTTAGAGAAATCTGGCTTTTATTTTTACTTGCAAAATAATCTAAAACTATAAAATTAAAATAAATAATAATTTTTAATAAAATAATAATGTCAGAAGAAAAAATAATTGAAGAGTCAGAAAACATAGAAATTGAGGAATGAAAAACTATTTTGGAGATACCTAATTATATTGAAGTAGTTTCACGAGAGTTAGGATTTAAGGATTTTCAGGTATCTATAGTTTTAGAGCTTATATATGAATGAGCTACTGTTCCTTTTATAGCTAGATATAGAAAAGAAAAAACAGGTAATTTGGATGAAGATCATATAAGAGCAATTATAGATTTGAGAGAAAAAACAGAGAAACTTCATAAAGCAAAACAAACAGCTATTAATTGAATAGAAGAGTTAGGAAAAATGACTCCAGAATTGATGGAGAATATTTTAAAAGCAAAAACACTTAAAGAAGTAGAAGCAATATATAAACCATACAAAAGCAAGAAAAAAACAAAAGCAATGATTGCTATTGAAAAATGATTTCAAGTAGTAGCTGATATGATTAAGTTAAACACTGATTTTGAAATTCCTAGTGATTTACTAGAAAAATATTCTGAAGTTGAGATATTAGAATGATGTATTTATATTATAGCTGCAGAAGTTTCAGCTAATGCTGACTTGAGAGCTGATTTAATAGAAACTTTACAAAAACATTGAAATATTATTTCAAAAGTTAAAACAGAAAAATTACTTGCAAAATTAAATGAAAAAGATAGAGGTCAGGTTCCAAAGTTTGATATTTATTCTGATTTTATTCAGAAAATTGCATTGTTGAAACCTTATCAAATCTTGGCTTTAAATAGATGAGAAAATTTAAAAATATTAGGTATAAAATTAGAAAAGACAGAAGAAACTTATGAAGGATTGCAACTGCATTATTCTAGACTTTTAGAAATTAAAACTCCATTTATAGAAATATTAAAAGAAGCTTTTGGTGAATGATATAAAATATTATTTAAGTCTGTCGAAAATGAACTTAGATGAATTCTTTCTGAAATTTGAGAAGATGATGCAATTGAATCTTTTAAACAAAATTTGGCAAGTTTGCTTATGACAAAACCAGAGCATGGTAAAAAAATATTAGCAATTGATCCAGGATTTAGAGCTGGGTGTAAAATGACTGTATTAGATGAATTAGGAAATCCAGTACTTTTTGATAAAATATTTCTTCATGCTAAGGATTCGGCTAAAATAAAGTTGTTAAGTATTATAAAAAAAGAAGCACCTACTATAATAGTTGTTTGAAATGGTACTTGAGTAAATGAAACTGTTGAAATATTACAAGAAATAACAGGAATAGATATTTATATAGTAAATGAAAGTTGAGCATCAGTATATTCAGTATCTAAAATAGCAAAAGAAGAATTTCCAAAACTTGATAGTTTGGACAGATGAACAGTTTCAATTTGAAGAAGATTTATTGATCCACTTTCTGAATTAGTAAAAATTCCAGTTGGAAGTATATGAGTAGGAATGTATCAACATGATATGCCAGAAAAAAAGTTAGAAGAAAAACTTTGAAATGTAGTTGAAGACGTTGTTAATGATATATGAATAAATGTAAATTTGGCTTCTAGTTATGTATTAAATCATATTTCAGGTATAGATAAAAGATCAGCAAAAAAAATATATAATCATAGACCATATAAATCTAGAGCTGATTTAAAAAAACAACTAAATGAAAAAGTATATGAACAAGCTGCATGATTTTTGAGAGTGCCAGAGAGTAAAGAGGTATTAGATAATACAGATATTCATCCAGAACAATATGAGTTAACTAAATATATGTTAGAACAAGATGTTTGACCAGAAGATTATGAAAATGAAAAAACTGCTTTATCAGAAATTTACCCTGATGTAAACTTATCTACTATGGAATTTATAGTAGCATCATACGAAAGCATTTGAAAAGAAAAAAGAATAAATTCTACTCATAAAAAAGCAATAAAGAGATGAAGTGTAGAAATGAATGTGTGAGATACAGTAGATTGAGTTATTAGGAATGTTGTAGCATTTTGAGCTTTTGTAGATATTGGTATGAAAAATGATTGATTAGTTCATGTCTCTCAAATAGCAGATAAATTTGTTTCTGATCCAAAGGAAGAAGTTGAGGTAGGGCAATCTGTAAAAGTAAAAATAACAGGTATAGATGAAAAGACAGGAAAAATTCAATTAAGTATGAAAGAAGTTTAATTTTTTCCTTATTGATTATTTTAGGTAATTTATTATATTTAATATAGTGTGTTGTATATTATTTTTTAACCTTATTCATATGACTTACAACAAAAATAAAACCGGTGAAAAAAATAATAAGATGGGGCAAGTTTGATTAGTAATATCTATATTACTTTTCTTTTTCGTTTTAATACTTTTATCAAAAAGTGGAAAAGATGTTAATATAGGTTATATAGAACTTGATAACAGTATAGCTGTTGTTGAACAATCTTCTAATTGACAAGAAAATTTAATTGTTAATGATAAATTTACTGATATAAACAATTTGCTTGATTCTTGAGATTTTAAAGGAGTTATTTCAATATATGAAAAAAAATGAATTTGAAATCTTGATAGAGGCGAAAAAATTAAATTAGTGTCATGATACTTAGGTTATTGAAACTATTTTTATAAAGAAGAAGAGTATAGTAAAAAAGCAATGGATATACTTGAGACAATGGATGATGAATATGTAACACTCTATTATAAGGGATATGTAAAAGAAATAATAAAGGATTATACAGAATCATTGAAATATTATAATAGTTGATTAGAATTAAAAGATTTAACAGATATTGAAAGGGCAGTATTATTAAATCAAAAATGACATTTATATGATATAAAATGAGATTTTGAAAAAGCTCTACCTTTATATGAAGAGGCATATAAATTTGATAACAATAATGTTCAAGTATTATCGAATCTATGAAGATTTTATGCAAGGAAAGGAGAATATATGAAAGCTATTTATTATTTTGAACTGACTTTAAGTAAAATTTATTCATTACCTAAAAAATCGGAAATATATTTTACTCTTAGTTCAATAGAACTTGAAATTTGATGATTATCTCCAGATATAGATAAATCAATAGAATATGCAAAAAAATCAATAGAAACATATTCAAGTTATCCAATGTGATATTTAGCACTTGCAAGGTGACTGTATATGAAAAATGATTCAACTAATGATAAAGAAATAAAAGAAAATCTTGATAAATCAATAGAATTAAATCCTAATGGTTACTATGCATATGAACTATATGGATTACATGAATATGATAAATGAAACATGGATAAATTTTTGGAAATATTTATAAATGCTGAATCTGTTATAGATAATGATATGATATTAATGGATAATCAAAGATCTACAGAAAAAACAACTCTAAATTTTAAATATTATATATTATCAGAAATACAAAGATATAAAGAAAACAAAGAAGATGGTCTTTTCAAAGAAGGTTTTTTTACTTTTCTTGATAGCCTTGTTGCTATGCCAGCATGAAAAAAATTATTAACTCAGCAGTTTCAAAGGAAGTGATATTGAATTTTATGATTTTTATCAGGAGAAGAAGAATTAGAGGTATTAATTGAAAAATTAAACTAATAAAAAATTAATTTTATAAAAATATTAAACTTATGAAAAAATATATATTACTATTTATTGCTATAATAATATCTTCAATTTCATTTATCAATGAAAGTATGGCAGCTAATCCATTCTGACCAATTTGAACTACATTTATCGGTATGCATGGTCATACATTTCATGTAGTGGCTGTATGAAGTGAAATTTGGATAGCTTGTGAAAATTGATCTGCTCAGTGTGTTGAAAATTGTATATGTGAAGTGGTCCCATGAGGAACATTACCTGATGACCCAAATTCATGTTCTCCACCAACACCAACTTGTAATAGTGAAATGACAACAGATTGGGTACCAGATCGGGATAATTGTGCCGTATTTGCTTTAGCAGATGATTGAACAGTTTCATGTAGACAAACAGCTACTTTTACCTCTGGTGAAACTCAATCTTGTTGACCGGAATATGATTGTTTACATACTGTATGTGAAGATGTATCTAAACCACCTACTACATCTACTACACCTATAACTATAACTT
>JASFZI010000040.1:0-23956 GCA_045107135.1 Candidatus Altimarinota bacterium | reverse complement strand
TAAAAAAAATATTCCTAATATTAGGAATATTTTTTTTATTTTGTAAAGTAATATGATTAATCTTCATCTGGAAGAACAAATCCTCTATCTTCTCTAACTTTTGTAGCAACATTAGTAGGAACTTCTTCATAATGGTCAAATTCCATAGCATAAGTAGCTCTACCTTGAGAAGCTGATCTTAAATCAGTCATATAACCAAACATTTCAGATAATGGAACATAAGCAGCTATAATTTTTGCTTGTCCTCTGTCACTCATTTCTTCAATTCTACCTCTTTTTGAATTTATTTGTCCGATAACGTCCCCCATATATTCTTCAGGAGTATTAACTTCAACTTTCATAATTGGTTCAAGTAAAGTAGCTTGAGCTTTTCTACAAGCTTCTTGGAAAGCTTTACTTGCAGCTAATTTAAATGATAATTCAGAAGAATCAACTTCATGGTATGAACCAAAAGTTAATGTAGCCTTAATATCAACCATTTGGTAACCAGCAACAAAACCTCTGTTATATGCTTCTTTTAAACCTTTTTGTACACCAGGAATATATTCTTTAGGAATAGTACCACCAACAATTTTGTTAACAAATTTATTAGTAGGTTTTTCTTTTAATTCAGCTTTAATATCATCTTCATCCATTTCTTTATATGGTTCAAAAGTGATAACAACATGACCATATTGACCTCTACCTCAAGTTTGTTTAGAAAACTTATGTTCAACATCTTTAGCAACAACCTTAAGTGTTTCTCTGTAACTAACTTGAGGTTTACCAACATTACATTCTACTTTAAATTCTCTTCTCATTCTATCTACAATGATATCAAGATGAAGTTCACCCATACCTGAAATAATAGTTTGAGCAGTTTCAGGATTAGTAGCAACTTTAAATGAAGGATCTTCTTCAGCTAATTTACTAAGAGCTATACCCATTTTTTCTTGGTCACTTTTAGATTTAGGCTCAACTGAAATAGATATAACTGGAGCAGGAAATTCAATAGCTTCAACTAAAAATTTATCATTTATATCACATAAAGTATCACCTGTTTTAGTATTTTTTAAACCAATAATTGCACCAATATTTCAAGCAGTAATTTCTTGTATTTCTACTCTATCATTTGCATGCATTTGTAATAATCTACCTACTCTTTCTTTAGAACCAGTAGTAGCATTATAAATATATGATCCAGATTTGATTGTACCAGTATATACTCTAGTAAAAGTTAGTCTACCTACAAATGGATCAGTTGCGATTTTAAATGCAATAGCAGCTAGTGATGAATCATTTGCAACTGGAATTTGTTTAAAAACTTCTTTAGTATCAACATCTTTACAATCAATTTTAGCGTCATTAACATCAACAGGAGAAGGTAAGTAATCAACAGCAGCATCAATAACCATTTGTACACCAATATTTTGTAGTGCAGAACCACAAACTACAGCATATAATTCATTATTACTAACAGCTTTTCTTAAACCTTTTTTGATATCAGCAACGTCTAAGTCACCTTTATCAAAATATTTTTCCATTAAATCATCATCTAGTCAAGCAACTTTTTCAACCATTTCTTCTCTTAATTCTGTACATCTTGCTAGTATATCAGCAGGGATATCAATTTCTTTAATATCTTCACCAGAATCACCTTCAAAATGGAAAGCTTTCATTTCAACAAGATCAACTATACCAATAAAAGTTTCTGCAGCTCCAATAGGATATTGAATAGCAACAACTTTATCTCAAGCTAATCTTTTTTTAATAGTTTCAATAGACATTTCAAAATCACCACCCATTTTATCCATTTTGTTTATAAATGCGATTCTAGGCACTTCATATTTATCAGCTTGTTTCCAAACAGTTTCTGATTGAGGCTCAACTCATTGAGAACCATCAAATACAGCAATTCAACCATCAAGAACTCTAAGAGACCTTTCTACTTCAATTGTGAAATCCACATGACCAGGAGTATCAATAATATTTATTTGATGATCTTTCCAAAAACAAGTAGTAGCGGCAGAAGTAATTGTTATACCTCTTTCTTGTTCTTGTTCCATCCAATCCATTGTACCTTCACCATCATGAGTTTCACCAATTTTGTGAATTTTACCAGTATAGTATAAAATTCTTTCTGTAGCAGTTGTTTTACCTGCATCAATATGGGCAATAATACCTATATTTCTAATTTTATCTAAAGGAGTTACTTTAGCCATCTTAGTAAGATTAAAAATTTAAAAATTTATTTGTGAGCGAATTTTATGCAATATTAAATATTTGTCAAATGTTTTTTTGCTTTATAAAAAGCCCCGTAAAGGGCTTTTTATAATATATTTTTTACCTCTAATTTATCAACAGATTTTTTAATTTCTGAAATAATAAATTCAGATATATTTAAAGACTTGGTTTCAGAAATACTTATATTTATTTCTTTTAAGAAAAAGCTAAATACTTGGGATGTATATGTTAATAATAAGTCTTTATCTGTTTTTAATAATGATTTTAGCTTTATTGTTTGAATATCTGAATATTCTAGGGTTACGCTATCAACAATATCTTCAACCCAGTAATTTATTCTATTTTTAATTTGAGGATTTATATGATTGTCATCAAATTCTTCTATTTCATCTTTTGAATTATATAAAAATTTTATTTGTTCTTTTTCTGATACTTCTCTGATTTTATTACTAACTTCAATATAAATGAGTGACAAAATTCACAAAATAAAACTTGAAGAAAAACCAGCATGCATTGGAGCAAATAGACTTTCTAAAATTGAATCATACTTTTTATTTATAATAATTTTCACTAAAAAACCAGCCAATAAAAAATCATATTTTTTAGCTTTTTTTTCATCTTTTTGAGTTTTTGCAACTTTAGCTCAGGCCTTTTTGGTAGATTCTTTATATTTTTCACTGGCATCTTTAGCTGCCTCAGCAGAATTTCAACCTCATTCAGATGATTCTATTTCAGGAGTGTAATCTTCTAATCACATAAGTTTTATATAATATTATTTATATTAGTTTAATGTTATTTACTATTTTTTCAATAATAAATTTTCTACCCTTTCACTAAAGTATTTAATAGTTGGAACATATCAATTAGTTGCTTTTTCAATTCTTGGGATTTTAGGATATTGATTTTCACTTTCTAAATATAACCTAGATGGTTTTTTTGATAGAGGCTTAAATCAATCATTAAATCATGTAATAGTTCTAAGTAATCTGTATTCAATAGTATTATTATCTCTATCAAAATATACAAAATATCTTCATTTAGAATTTTTCAAGGATACTTTTTTAATATCCTCTTCTAGTCATTCAAAATCATTTATTGTTTTGTGGGTATAGGTAAAAATTCTATCGTTATCAATAATGTTATCTAAAATCTCACTAAGTTTATCATACATAATTCAAGGGAAGTTTCTTTCAAAAATTTTTTTAACAAATTTGTAATTCTCATCTCAGGGCTTTAAATATTTATTTTCTAAGAAAAAGTTGATTGATTCTTTCAGTAGTTTTTTTGACCCAGTAGAATTATCTGTTGTTGCTAATGCTAGTTTTCAATCCTTATCATATCATAGGAATGGAGATTCTTCAATATGTTCTCTTTCTAAATCTTCACTTAGATTATCTCAACTATTTCTCCCAGCAGTAGTTGTTCTTTGTAATTTATCAGCAGCTCAACCATCTCTTAGTGTTGAAATTAAGTGTTTTCTTACTTCTCAGTTTTTACTTTTTGCTTCTACAAATTCTATTACTCAATTTGATAATAATACAGGACTAACTATATCTTGTTTTTTTCAACTTAAAACTTCAATTTCTCATTTTCTTAATGCTCATAAATTAACTATAGTAATATCAGAATTTTCAGTTATTCATTTTAGGTTATCAAATTGATTTGGATAACATGTTAAAACATCTTCTAAATAATCTAGCTTTAACTCTTTGTTATTTTCTTCTTTTAATGAATATACTCAAAAAAGTAAATCGTTATTTAATTTTAACAACTCTTCTCTTTGCTCTTTTAAAGAAGGATCATTCATCATATTTATACTCATGGGTGTTTATTATAATATAATAATTTATGTTTATTTTATCATATGATATTATATAAAGCAAAAAATCTGACATTAAAACTTTACTTTGATGCATCTCTCAATTCATCACTCATCTTTAAAATAATTATGTTTTAATCAAAGTTTAGTTAAGTATTTGCTTGAATATTCTTTTTGATCAAATCATATTTCTATAAAGAGATATATATTATTTAAATTATTTAATTTTTTTAATAATAAACATTCTTTTATTAATATTTCATACAATTCAAAACCTGTATTTTTTCATCCAAATAAGGCTAATTTAGGCTCGTATTTTATAGTTTCAGTACTTATGTTTTTAAAATCTCATGTTTTTATATATGGTAAATTTGCTGTTATTATAAGATTTTTACATAAAGGATAATCAGTGTTTCATATGAATTTTATAAGTAGATCAGATTTAATAGTTTGGATTCTTTTTTGAAGTCAGTGTTTTACTATGTTTTTTTTTGTTACCTCTAAAACTTTTCTTGATATATCAACACTATAACAGTTGTTTATTTTTTTTGTATTTTTAATTATTGAAATAGCTATGATTCAACTTCAGGTTCAAACATCAATTAAAGCTGATTTATCTAATTCAATTATTGTTTCAATTGCTTTGTCTACCATAATTTCAGTATCATTTCTTGGAATGAGAACGTTTGAATCTACATAAAAATTTAATGAGTAGAATTCTGCATTATTAATTATGTATTCTATAGGTTCTCAGCTTTTTAATCTTCTAATAGATTCATCTATTAAGAGATTAAATTTTGGGTCTATTTTTGGATTTAAAAATAACTGCCCTTTAGTAAGGCCAGTTATTTTTTGAATGATTAAGTCTATATTTTTTTTAATTTTCAAATTTTTTCTTATTAAAAATTAGTACAGTAAAAAATAAAATAACAGTTAGGTAAGCTATTGAATAAGCTGAATTTAGTAAAAAATAGTTAGCATTAAAGTTTGAAAAACTACCTATTACATCTTTTATATTTAATGCTTCAAATGGAGGAAACAATAATTGTAATCATTTTGCTAGATATAATGTAACTGTATTAGCTGATCTATTAGCAATATCTATTAATATAGTAAAACTGTGACTTAAAAAATATATCATAAGTGTCACTAAAATAGTAAGCATATTTCACATAAATGTAGAAAAGAAGAATACTAGTGATAATAAAATTTCAAGTTTGAAAAAAGTAAATAGTAGTGAAAAGGTTATTAGGCTTGTTATATCAATACCCTTAAGAGCTAATACTATTAAAAATAGAATAGATTGTAAAGCTACTATAAGTGCTATTGTTGCAGAAAACCCCATGAATTTACCAAGTATAAATTCATATCTTTTAATAGGTTTACTTAAAATTAAAAATATAGTTTTTCATTCTATTTCTTTGAAAAGTAGTTGAGATCATACAAACAATACTCAGACTAATCAAAAAATTTCAATCATTGCTAATCAAAAATCAACTATAATTTTGTTATCATCTCAAATAGTTAGTTTTCATAAAGCAACAGAGAAAATTATAAATACAAAGGCAAAAAATAGTATCAAATATAAAAATTTGTTTCTAGTAATTTCCTTAAAAGTGTTTAGTGCTATGTTTAACATATCTTAAAATTTATAATCTAAAAAATCGTTATTTCAATTTATAAAAGAGAGTATATCCATACTTTTTTTTCATTCAAGTTTAACTTGTCTTAAAATTAATATTTTGTTGTCAATAGTAGTTATTCAGATATTTTTTTTATACGGTCAAGCCGCATCGAGATCTGTTTTAATTACCTCTCATATATCTGATGCTATTTCATTGTCTATTAATTCAACTTCTTCTAAATTAAGTTTTTTGTTATTATAAAAAGTATAGATTCAAGGCCAAGAATAGTATGATTTATATTTGTTATAAATATCTATTCAAGAATCTTTTTTAAAATTTATTTCTCAATCTTTTTTGGAAATTTTAGAACAATAGCTTGCTTTTTTATCATCTTGTTTTTTTCATTTAACAGTTCAGTCAAGTATTCAGTTTAGAGTATTTATTAATAGATTTACCCCTATTTCTTCAAATTTTTTAAATATATCTATTGTCTTGTCTAACTTGTCTATATTCACTTTTTTGATGTCTAGAATGTCTCATTCATCCATTCATGCAGACATATACATTATAGTCAATCATGTTTCTAAATCTCAGTTTTTTATAGCTTCTTGAATTGGGCTTGCTCATCTATATTTTGGAAGAATGGATCCATGAATATTTATACATCAATATTTGGGAGCATCTAAAACTTCGTTTGGTACTATTTTTCAATAAGCAACTACTACAATAAAATCAAATCATTCTAATTCTTTGAAAAACTCAGTATTATTTTTTAATTTTTCCGGTTGTAGTATTTTTATATTGTTTTCTTCAGCTAATATTTTTACTGGAGTTTTTGTAATTATTTTTTTTCTTCAAATTGGTTTATCTGGTTGAGATACAACTAGTCAAACATCAATACTTTTGTCTTTTAATATTCATTCTAAAATATTTCTAGAGAACTCTCCTGTACCAAAAAATACTATTTTCATATTATTTAGTTATTTTTATAAATTTTTCTTTTCAATTATTTTCAAAAAATAAATATACTTCGTTATCTGATATTTCTATTCAATCGCTATATAATTTTTTATTTCATCAAATATTTGTAATTTTTAAATCAGCTATATTCTGACCTGTTTTATTTTCTTTTGTATTAATATTTATTAGTTCTAAATTATTATTATTTTCAGGATAAAGATTATCTTCAGAAAAATAATTAAGTATTATATCGTTTAATATTTCTCATGAAAAGGTTCATGTAATTTTATAGTTTGGATAATCATTAAAGATATAGTCATAATTATTACTTCTATCAATTATTTGATTTATATAAAGTTTATTATTTTTGAATATCTGAATCTTTCAAATTCAAGAGTTTATAGATAATATTGTTCATGATAATGAAATATCATTTATAACCAGTTCTTGATTTATGGTATCAAAATTATTTATATATGTTATATATGATTTATTTTTTGTACTTAATGTATTAAACAATAATTCATAATCTAAAATATCATAATTTTTAACCTTTTTATCCAATAATTTAATATCATCTTCAATAATGAATAATTTTTGACTTATTTCTTGTTCTTGCACAAAATCAAGAAAATAAAAAATTGATGAGGCGGACATTAAAACTATAATCGTTGTTACAATTAATAATTCTATTAATGTAAAGGCTTTTATATTACAAAGTCATATAGAGGTTATTTTTTTCATATTATTTTTTTCTTTTTATTATAAGAGTTTCAACTATTTTATTTATAAAAACAACAACTACAACTATTATTCAAAAAACTATAATTTTTCAGGTTCTATCTAAAAACAGAGCAGTTAATCAGAATAAAAAAGAAAGGGAATAGACAAGTCACAATACACCATTTTTAGATAATCAAACATCTTGTAGTCTATGATGAAGATGATTAAAATCTCACTGAAGAGGATTTTTTTTGTTTATTAACCTTGTTATGATAACATAGATAGCATCAACTGAATAAATTCAAAAAACTACAAGAACAGTAGCTATTTTACCTCATGCTATAATAGCAAGAGTAGCTAACATAAATCATAAAAACATTGTTCAAGAGTCTCACATTAATATTTTTTCTTTAATATCAAACCACCAAAAGGGAATTATAATTCCAACTAGTATGGCACTAATTCACATTATGAATTCTGCATTTTTTATTCATCATTCATAATCATCTTTGTTAAATAATATAACTCAAAGTAAAAATAATATAAAAAAAGATATTATAGATAATCCGGAAGTATTTCATTGTATTCAATCTGTCCAATTTAATGCATTAAAGACAAAAACATACCAAAGTATTGTAAAAAATATAGGAATTAAATAAATAGTATGATTTCATATTATAATATTATAAGTTTCTAAATTAGCAATTCCTCAAAAAATATTACTAACATAACCTATTTTTATAGAGGTTAATCATATGATCGCTCAAATTATTATTTGAAATATTAATCTAATTTTTGCATTTATTTTTAGTCTATCATCAATAAAACTAATTCATGTTACAAGGAATCAAAAAACCCAAATAAGTCATAATTTATAACTATACTCAATAAAGAAGAAACTAATTAAAAAAAATGCAATGAAAAATACTATTCACATAGCATATGGGATAGGCTTTCTTTTTAATCAGTATTTTTTTGGATTATCAAGAATATTAAATTTATAAAAAAGCCATCTAAAACTTAATATAAGAGCTAAAGATGTAACTATAGATAATCAGAATATTGTTAAATATTGTAATATCATATTAAATATATTTTTTAATTAGTTTTAAATAGTATATAAATACTGTGAAAGGAAGCAATGTATAACTTAAATCTGTTCAAATAACATTTTTTTCTATAAATCAGTTATATAGCAAAAGTGCCGAACCTAAAAATATAAAACCTATTCAAACCAAACTTCAAAAATATTTATAGCTGTTTTTTGTTAAAATTAATGAAATTGGGAAAATTATAAATCAAAGTATTTGAATAAAAATAGACAAACTTTTTATAAGTCACAGATAATAATATCAAAATAATACAAAAATTCAAACCACAATCATAAAATAGGAATTTAGCCATTTTATATCTTGTTTAAATCACTTTACAATTGGCCAAAAGAATAATAATTGAGGTACTAAATAACTCCATTTTCATGCAGTTATTCATGCATATATTCAAATTCATCAAAATATTATAAAACTTCATATTTGTGCCAATAAAGCTTTTTTATTTTCATTTTTACTAAAAAAATCTCACATCAACATTACACAAATATCTCAAAAAAAATGAATAAGAAAGACTATACTTACTTCAAGTAAATTTCAGCTATTTGTTTTATAAATAACAAAAAGGCAGATTATAAATATTATATAAATCCACCAGTTTTGTTTTGAGAATAATTTTATTTCTTTTAATAATAAATTAAAATTGTTCATTTAATTTTAGTTTTGATTGATAAAACATTCTACTTGAGCTTACTCAAAATCTTTGAGCAGCTATTCTGTCTATTCACATTCAGAATGCAAAACCAGAATATATTTCAGGATCAATTCCAGCTCATTCTAAAACTGTAGGATGAACCATTCCTGCGCCTAGTAATTCTACCCAACCTCAACCAGAGCACATTTTACAATTTCAATTTTTAACTAGTCCAGTTCATTTACATAATTGACAACTAATGTCTATTTCGGCACTGGGCTCTGTAAATGGAAAAATACTTGGTCTAAACCTTAATTTTGTATCTTCTCAAAGTAGTTTTTTCATAACAGTCTCTAATGTCCATTTTAAATCTCAAAATGTAACTCATTTTCAAATAACCAATCCTTCTAATTGATAAAAGTTGCAAGTATGTCTAGCATCTTCTTGTTCATATCTAAATACTCTACCTGGAACAATTATTTTAATTGGTAATTTTCATTTTAACATTGTTCTTACTTGAACAGGAGAAGTATGAGTTCTAAGTAGTTTTTTATCACCAGATTTTTTATTATCATTGATGTCATCAGTTATCCAGAAAGTATCCCAAACGTCACGTGCAGGATGATTATCAGGAATATTTAGTTTATCAAAATTATGTTCTTCGTCTTCTACTTGAGGACCATCTTCTATTTTGAAACCTAGAGATATAAATATTTCTTCTAACAAATTTGAAGTAATACTAATAGGATGTTTGTGTCATAAATTTTTTGAAGGAAACTCAGCAGTAACGTCAATTTTTTCTTCTTCTTCAATTTTTGCATATTTAGCTTCCTGTAAGTTTACTTGTTTTTTTTCAACTTCTTCACCAATAAAGAGCTTTAATTTATTAGCTTCAGGTCCTATGATTTTTTTATCCTCATTAGATAGATCTTTTATACCCTTTAGAATACCATTTAATTTACCTTTTTTTCCTAGAAAATTTTTTTCAAGTATTTCCAATTTTTCAGCAGAATCTATAACTGCAACATTTTCAATAAATTCATTTTTCAAATTTGCTAATTGTTCTTTCATTTGTTTTATAATAATTATATATTTATATGGATTATAGGGAGAGTGTATAAAAAATCAAAGGAATGTTTTGGAAAAAATAATTAACTAATTAAAAAAGTTAATTATTTTTTCTTCTATATTATCGTCTGGAAATAAATTATTGTGATCTCATCATTTAACTAATACAAGGTTTTTATTTTCATTTTTTAATCATTCATATAAATTTATTCAATATTTTGTTGGTACTGTTTTATCTGAATCTCAATGAATGATTAGTAAATCATTTTTGTAGTTTTCTAAATATTCTTTTGGAGAAAAGTTTTCAGTAAATATATACTTTATTGGTAAATATGGATATATGTTTTTTCAAGGTTCATACAAATTAGAAAAAGGAGATATAAGAAGCAGTTTATCAACTAGAAAATTTTGAGCATAATATGAGGCTGGTCAGGATCAAATACTTCTTCAAAATAAAAAAATGTTTTCATAATCAGATTTTTGAACATAGTTTCAAATATTTTTTACATCCTGTAATATTGATTCTATATTTGGAGAATTGTCATTGTCTGAGTACCCAAAATATTCTACAAATATTATAGAAGAATGTGTTTTTTCTAAAATCTGCTTCATATATGACCTATCACATGCTCTTCAAGCATTTCAATGAAAAAATACTATTAAATTATTATTTTCTCATTTATGTTCATAAAAATGAGTACCATTATATTCTTTTTGTTCATTTTGTTCGAAAGTCGAGCAATCATTAAAGGCTGTATTATCAGGGTAATATACAAGTGATTTTTGAACAAAAAATAAGAACAGGATTAGTCATATATAAATAATTGCTGGAAATAATATGGTATATCTAATTATTTTTTTCATGTTTTTCTGTTATTTGCTGATTTTAATATAATAAAGATTTTTAATATATCAAAAAAATGATTAAAAATTTTACTTATTTAAATGTATGTATATAGTCTGTATATATTTAAAATATATTAAATGAAATTTAATCCAGATATACATAAAAGAAAATCAATCAGATTAAAAGATCATGATTATTCTGGCGAATGATTGTATTTTATAACAATTTCAATTAAAGATAAATTGTGTTTATTTTGAGAAATAAGAAATGATGTTCTTGAATTGTTTGATTCATGAAAAATGATTGAGAAATATTGGTTGGAGTTGGAGAATAAATTTGATAATGTAAAATTGCATGATTTTGTTGTGATGCCGAATCATTTTCATGGGGTTATTGAAATAAAATCAAATAATGATTGCAATAAATGTAGGGGCATACCTTGTGTCTGCCATGATGTTAATGTGGATAATAATAAAAGGGTGAACACAAGGTTCACCCCTACATGATGAAAATTTAAATATTGTAAAAATTCTATATCATGAATTATTCAATATTTTAAATCAATAACAACAAACAATTACATTCAAAATGTTTATAACAATAACCGGCCGTCCTTCAACAAAAAATTATGGCAAAGAAATTTTTATGAACATATTATTAGAAACGAAGAATCATATTTAAAAATAATTGATTATATAAACACTAATCCACAAAAATGGAATGAAGATAAATTTTATTATACAGAAATCTAAAATTTGACTTTTAGATTATTTTTTGTATAAAAGTTAAAATTTGGTAAATATAAAATATGAGAATTAATCATAAAATTGAAATTTGAAAAAAAGAATTTTCAGTAGATAAAAATTGTGTATTATGAAGAGATTATTATAGACAATTATTAGATATAAGAAATAGTACAAGAAGAGAAATAATAAATAATTTAAAATGAGTATTTTATAGTGTAGAACCTGAAAGGGATTCAATGATATGAAAAATATTACAAGTTATAGAAGAGCCATTAAAAAATTCATTTGATGCATGTAAAGATAATTATTTTAAAAATAGAGATTTTGTAGGAATAATTATTATAACTCTTGTGGTTAATACCAAGAGACAAGTATTAACTATTATAATTAATGACAATTGAGCATGATTAGATTCTGTAGATTCTTCAGTAAAAAATAATAATAAGGAATATATTTGATGAGACTGAATATGACTAGATCCTATTACAAAAAATAGAACAGATTTTCTTAGGCTAGAAATGGATCATAATTGAGCATCAATTTTATTAAGAATTAAATATTAATTGATTTTTTATTCCATTCCACACCTTTATATATTCAACAAAATAATAATAAAAATTTTCTTTTGACAAACTACAACTTACTCATATAATCACGAAGCTTTTTAAGAAAATATCACGAAAAGTTTTTGAAGAGGTTAAGTTAGACTCCGTTCTATATGAAAGGAAGTTTAACCTCTAACTTTAATTTTGTAAACATATTTTTATATGGCTTGAATTATAGCTACAAAGTTGGAAATGACTAGGGTTATGAAAGATGATAAATTCATCCCAATTACTCTACTTAGCGTTCCTACTTTAAAAGTAGTATGATTTAAAACTCTTGAGAATGATGGTTATAAAGCTATCATAATTGGTGTTTTAAACGATAAGATTGAAGATTCGAAACTAGCTAAAGATAAAACTACTTTAAATAAAAGTGATTTTAAGAAAATAGTAGAGTTTCCAGTATCTGACGAAGAGTTAGAAAAATACAATGTTGGTGATACTCTATCGTTAGACGTTCTAGAAGGGGATGTAAAAGTTTCTGTTGAAGGATTCTCAAAGTGAAAATGATTCACATGAGCAATGAAAAAACATAACTTTCACGGTTGACCTGGTGGACATGGTTCAAAATTCCATAGAGCTCTTGGTTCTATTGGTAATAGAAAACCTACTAAGGTTCATAAAGGTAAAAAGATGCACGGTCATCATGGTGATACTAAATTCACTATTAGAAAAGTTCCAGTTGAACTTGTTAATAAGGAGATCGGTGTAATAGGTGTTAGATGAGGGGTACCTGGATGAAGAAATTCATTCGTAAATATTATTTTTTAGTTATTAATATATTACTCTAATGAAGACTAATTTATTCGATCAAAAAGGTAAATCAGTTTGAGAAATCGAACTTAATGATTTAATATTTTGATTAGAACTTAATGAAGGACTTATACATAGAGCTTTAGTATATCAACTAGCTAATAATAGAATGGTAGTTGCTCATACTAAAACTAGATGAGAAAGAAGGGGTTCGACAAGAAAGATTTATAAACAAAAGG
Source organism: Candidatus Altimarinota bacterium (assembly GCA_045107135.1). Taxonomy (GTDB): domain Bacteria; phylum Patescibacteriota; class Gracilibacteria; order BD1-5; family UBA6164; genus UBA6164. The sequence continues at coordinate 10,605 of JASFZI010000040.1, read as the reverse complement.
GTACGGGTAGAGCGAGAATGGGTTCAAACAGATCTCCAATCAGAAAAAAAGGTTGAGTTGCATTTGGTCCTAGAAACGTTGTTAACTTTACACTTTCTATGAATAAAAAAGAAAGAAGAAAAGCACTATTCAGTGTTTTATCTTCAAAGCTTGCTGCAGGTGATTTAGTTGTTGTAGATAAAATTAATTTCAAAGATGCTAAAACAAAAAATATGGTAAACGTTTTCAACGCTATACCTTATAATGAAAAAGTATTACTTGCTATACCAGCAAAAAATGAAATGATTGAAAAATCTGCTTCTAACTTACCATATGTAAAAAGCATATTAGTAGATTACTTGAATATTAAAGACTTACTTAAATATAAAACATTGATTTTATTAAAAGACTCTTTAGTAAACCTAGATAATCTAACTAAATAATTTACTCTAAAAAATATAAAATATGAGAATTTTTAGAATTTTAAAAAAACCAATTACTACTGAAAAAACTTCTGTTTTAGAAATGACTAATAATACTTATGTATTTGAAGTTGATTCTAGTGCAACAAAAATTGACATTAAAAAATCAGTTACTGAATTGTATGGAGTAGAAGTTTCTTCTGTTAATGTTTTACATACTAGAGAAAAATTTAAGTATGGTAAAAAAAGATGAATGCAATTAAGAAAAAGATCTACTAAAAAAGCTTATGTAACCTTAAAAGACTCAAAAGCAAAAATAGATTTTTCTATTATTAAATAATTTAGTTTTTAAAAATTTTAACAGTGGGAATTAAAAAATTTAAACCTACCACTCCTGGTAGAAGATGAATGACTGTTAGTACTTTTGAAGAAATTACAACTTCTTCTCCGTACAAACCACTTACGGTAAAATTAAAAAAACATTCAGGTAGAAATAATACTTGAAGAATTACTGTAAGACACCAATGAAGCGGTCATGCACAAAAATATAGACTAGTTGATTTTTTCCAAGTAGATAAAAAAGGAATTGAGGCTAAAGTAGAAACTATCGAATATGATCCATATAGGTCAGCTTGGATATCTCTAATCTGTTATAGAGACGGAGAAAGAAGATATGTAATAGCTCACAAAGATATGAAAGTATGAGATAAAGTTATTACTGATGAAAAAGCTCCTTTAGAGTCTGGGAATAGAATGTTAGTATCAAATATTCCAACAGGATTACAAGTTTACAACTTAGAATTAATTGTAGGACAATGAGCTTCTACTATTAGAGCTGCTGGATGATATGGTATTATATTTTCTCAGGAAGGTGAATATACGCAAGTTAAATTACCTTCAGGTGAAATTAGATTAGTTCATAAGAAATGTTATGCTACTTTAGGACAAGTTTCTAATACAGATCACAACCAAGTTGTTATCGGTAAAGCATGAAGATCTAGATGGATGTGAAAAAGACCAACTGTTCGTGGTAAATCTATGAACCCAGTTGATCATCCACATGGTGGTTGAGAAGGACGTTCTCCTATTGGGATGAAAGCACCTAAAACTCCATGGGGTAAAATAGCATTAGGATACAAAACAAGAAGTAGAAAAAAAACTACATCTAAATGGATTCTAAAAACTAGAAAAGGTAAACTAATGAATAAGTAGTAAGATAATAAATAGGTAAAATTAATTTTACTTTTAAAATCTAAGCTTATAACTTAAAACTTAAAATTAACTTATGACAAGAAGTTTAAAAAAATGACCTTTCGTTGACGATAGACTTTTAAAAAAAGTTGTTGCAATGAATGATTCATGAAAGAAAGGTGTAATTAAAACTTGGTCAAGATCGTGTACTGTTATTCCTGAATTCGTAGGACATACGTTCTGAGTTCACAATGGTAAAGCACATACACCAGTTTTTGTTACAGAAGATATGGTATGACACAAATTATGAGAATTTTCAATGACTAGAACATTCAGAGGTCATTCTTGAAATAAATAGAAATATTTAAAAACACCCTTTTTTGGGTATAATTACTAAAATTAATTACTATGAAAGCATACGGAAAAAATATAAGAATTTCTCCGAAAAAATTAAGAGTAGTTGCTGAAATTATTAGAGGGCAAGATGTTTGAGAAGCATTAAAATTCTTAAAATTTGCTCCTAAGAAATGAGCTAACCTTTTATATAAAATTTTAGCATCTGCTATTGCAAATGCTGAAAATAACGATAATCAAAAATCATCTACATTATATATAAGCACTCTTAGTGTAAACAAATGAATTGTTTACAAAAGATGAAATCCTGTTTCAAGAGGGAGAACGCATCCAATTTTAAAAAGAACATCTAATATAATATTAGAATTACAGGTAAAATAATATCCGCCTTAATTGGTAGAGTTATGAATTATAATTATTAATATACATATATTTATGTGACATAAAGTAAATCCTATAGCTTTTAGAATTCCATATATAAAAACATGGAAATCAACTTGGTATGAAGATAAAAAAACATACAAAACCTCTTTAGGTTTAGATGTACAAGCTAGAGAAATTTTAGAAAAAGAATTAACTTGAATACCTATATGAGATGTTCTAGTAGCTAGAAATCAGGATCAATTTGATATAGTAGTTTATACTGCTAAATCTATACTTATTCTTGGTAAGACTGGAGAAAATAAAGAAAGAATCTTATCTATTTTAACTAAAAAACTTTGATTTAAAGTTAATTTAGAAATTAGAGATATTAAGAGACCAGACTTAAATGCAAAAATTGTATGATTCAATGTTGCAAACCAAATAGAAAAAAGAATGCCTTATAAAAGAGCAATTAAACAAGCTATAGCTAAGTCTATGGAAAAATGAGCAAAGTGAATTAAAATCAAAGTTGGTTGAAGACTTAACTGAGCTGAAATTGCAAGAAAAGAAACTTTTAAAGAAGGAAATATACCAACACAAACAATCAGATCTGATATAGATTACTCTACAGTTAGGGCTGAAACAGTTTATGGTACTATTTGACTTAAGATTTGGATCTATAAATGAGATATTTATAAAAAATAAAAAATTTGACATTTGAATTTTTTTTATATACTAATTGTGCAAAAAAATGTTACAACCAAAGAAAACTAAATATAGAAAGACCTTTAGGTGAAGATTAAAAGGAAAAGCTATTAGATGATCTACTATAGCGTTTGGTGATTATGCACTCAAAGCTACTACTAGATGATTTATTACTTCTAGACAAATCGAATCTGCAAGAAGGGCTATGGTTAGAGCAATTAAAAGATGAGGTAAAATTTGGATAAGAATTTTTCCTGACAAAGCTTTTACTGCTAAGCCGTTAGAAGTTCCAATGGGTTGAGGTAAATGATCTGTAGAAATGTATAGAGCTCCTGTAAAACCTGGTAGAGTGTTATTTGAAATAACATGAGTAGAACCAGAAGATGCAAGGGAAGCTTTTAGACTTGCTTCATACAAATTACCAGTAAAAACCAAAATAATAGTTGATTAATCATTTTTAAAATGAAAGAAATAAAAGATTTAAAACTACAAGAAATCAAAAAGCTTATAGCATTAAGTGAAAAAGATTTGAAAGCCGAATTAACTAAATCATCAAGAGGACTATTTGTTTTAAAGATGAAAAAGGAATTAGGTGAACTTAAACAAACTCATTTAATTAAGGCTCTTAGAAGATATGTTGCTCAAATTAGAACAGTAGCATCTTCAAAATGATTTAATATAGGTTAATTATTTTTAATTAAACAAAGTTTATGAGAACAAAAAAAGGTGTGGTTACAAGCACTAAAATGGAGAAGACTATAGTTGTATCAGTTCATACGTATAAAAGCGATTCTAAATATAAAAAGAAATTTAGAGTTACTAAAAAATTCTATGCGCATGATGAAAACAACGCTTGTTCTGAATGAGATCAAGTTATTATAAAAGAAACTAGACCAATATCTAAACTTAAAAGATGGGATTTAGTGGAAAAAATATAGTTAAATTTAACTTTTAAGAATCATATTTTATGATACAAACAGAATCAAGACTAAACGTAACAGATAATTCTTGAGCAAAAGAAGTGTTATGTATTAAGGTGCTTGGAGGTTCTCACAGAAGATATGCTTCAATTTGAGATATTATAGTATGTACTGTTAAAAAAGCTGCTCCAGATGGAACAGTAAAAAAGAAAAAAGTAGTAAAAGCTGTAGTAGTAAGAACTACAAAAGAAGTGAGAAGAAAAGATGGATCATATGTTAGATTTGATGATAATGCTTGCGTTATTATTGATGATAATAATAATCCAAAAGGAACTCGTATTTTTTGACCAGTTGCTAGAGAACTTAGAGCAAAATGATTTCAAAAAATCGTGAGTTTAGCTCCAGAAGTTTTATAATTATTATTAAATAGAGAATTATGAAAATTAGAACTTGAGATAAAGTTATAGTATTGTCTGGTAAAGAAAAAGACAGAGGTCAAATAGCTGAAGTTTTAAAAGTATTTACTGACGTTAACAAAATTTTAGTTAAGTGAATAAATATTGTTACTAAACATATTAAAAAACAATGAACTAATCCGGGTCAAATTATTAAAATGGAAAAAGCAATAAATGCATCTAATGTAATGCTTGTTTGTCCATATACTAATAAACCTACAAGGATTTGATTTGTGAAGGTTGAAGAAAAGGGTAAAATAAAGAAATTTAGATTCTCAAAAAAAGCTGTTAAAGAAAATGGTTGAGAAGCTAAAAAATTTATTATTAAATAATTTACTTATATTATATAAATAATAAAAATGCTTAAGGAAAAATATTTAAAAGAAATTGTTCCTGTTTTGAAAGAAAAACTAGAAATTTCTAACATAATGGATGTTCCAAAAATAGAAAAAGTAGTTTTGAATATGTGAATTTGAACATATGTTAAAACAGGAGGTAAAGATTTTTCATCTTTACAAGAACATTTATCATTAATTGCAGTACAAGCTTGTACTGTTAGATATGCTAAAAAAGCAATATCAAACTTTAAATTAAGAGCTTGAATGCCAGTATGATTATGTGTTACACTTAGAGGAGATTCTATGTATAATTTCTTAGAAAAATTAATTCATGTTGTATTACCAAGAGTAAGAGATTTTAGATGAGTTAATAAAAGAGGTTTTGATAATCAAGGAAATTATAATTTTTGAATAAAAGAACATTCAATTTTTATGGAAATTCCACAAAATGATGTAATTAAAAATCATTGATTACAAATTACAGTTAAAACAACTGCTAAAAACAAAGAAGCTTGAAAGGAGTTATTAACACAAATTTGATTTCCTTTTTCTAAATAAAAGTTTACTTTATAAAACAACAAAAGATGGCTAGACAGTCAAAAATAGCTAAAGCTAATAGGTTAAAAAAGACATTTTTACAAGCAATAGCAGATTGAAGAAAACCAAAAGAAGCTACAAAGGTATTTAATTGTTGTAGTATTTGTGGAAGGACTAGATGATATCTAGGGAGATTTGATATTTGTAGAATTTGTTTTAGAGAAAAAGCTAATGCTTGAGAATTACCAGGTGTTAGAAAATCTAGTTGGTAGGATAAATAGTTAAAAAAATAAATTTATTTATTAATTCATATGTTATGATAATAGATCCAATTGGAGATTTATTAACAAGAATCAGAAATGCATACATGGCAAGAATAATTGAAGTAAAGCTTCCTTTTTCTACGCTAAAGGCAGATATTTCTAAAATTCTTAAGAAAAATAAATATATTGTTAATTTCAAAATCGTTGATGAAGGAAACAATAAAAAATCAATAAAACTTACTCTAAATGATGTTAGAACAACAAAATATGTTCCTACTCTTTCAAGAATAAGTAAACCAGGACAAAGAATTTATGTTTGAGCAAAAGACATAAAAAAATCAAGAAACGGACAATGAATATATATAGTTTCAACTCCTAAGTGAGTTGTTACATGATATGAAGCAAGAAGTTTAAATGTTGGTGGTGAATTACTTTGTGAAGTATATTAATCACTTTAATAACATAAACGAGATACCGTTAAGCGGTAGTTCCGATTTATATTTATAATTATATAAAAAATGTCAAGAATTGGTAAATTACCGGTCGCTATACTAGAAAAAGTTGAAGTAACTTTAACTAAAAATAATATTAAGGTTAAATGACCTTTATGAGAACTTTCTTTTGATTTTTCAAATAAAGTTGAAGTAGTAAAGGATAAAAATGTTATAATAGTTAAACCAGTAGATGATTCTTCAAATGCTTTATGGGGAACAACAAGGTCTATTATAAATAATATGGTTATCTGAGTATCTGAAGGTTATAAAAAAAGTTTAGAAATCAATTGAGTTGGTTATAAATTTGAAGTAGCTTGAAGTAAACTTATATTAAGTATTGGTTTTTCTCACAAAGTAGAAATGATAATTCCTGCTTGAATAAAAATTGTTATGGATGAGAAGGCTAAAAATATATTACATATTTCTGGTATTGATAAACAATTAGTATGAGAAATTGCTTCTAAAATTAGATCAAAGAAAAAACCAGAACCATATAAAGGTAAATGAATTAAGTATGTTTGAGAACATATTAATAAAAAAGCTGGTAAAACTGGTGCAAAATAAAAAATTTAACTTATAATAATTTTAAAAATGTTACAAAAGACATTAAAAAGATTAAGAAGAAAAAATAGAATTAGAGCCAAGATAAGTTGAACTGCATCAAGACCTCGTTTAGCTGTATTTAGAAGTAATTTTAATATATATGCTCAACTTATTGATGATTCAGCTGGAAAAACTCTTACTTCATTTTCTGATTTAAAACTAGAAAAATCTGGTACTAAAACTGAAATGGCAACAAAAGTATGAGAAGAAATGGCAAAAAAAGTTCTAGATTTAAAAATCACTGAAATTGTATTTGATAGAGGGTGATTTGCTTATCATGGTAGAGTTAAAGCTTTGGCTGAATCTCTTAGATCTAAAGGACTTAAATTTTAATTAATTAATCAAACTTAGTATGGCTTTTTCTGGAAGAAATAATAGAAAATGAAAATTTTCAAAACCAAGAAAAGAATTCAAAGAAGAATTACTTGCTATTGATAGGGTAACAAGAGTTACTTCTTGAGGTAGACAACTTAGATTCAGAGCTGTTATGGTTATTTGAGATGGTAAAGGAAGAGTTGCTTTATGAACTTGAAAATCATGGGAAGTAGTTGATGCTATTGCTAAAGCTGTTTCAAACGCAAAGAAAAATTTAACTGAAGTTAAAATTGTGGAAGGAACTGTTCCTTATAATCTTGTAGCTAAATATAAAGCAGCAAAGATTATGGTTCATCCTGCTTCAAAAGGTACATGAATTATTGCTGGATGAGCTGCTAGAAAAGTGTTGATGGTTGCTTGATATAAGGATATCCTTGCTAAAAGATATGGTTCTTCAAACCTAATCAATAACGCAAGAGCTACAATAAAAGCATTATCTTCATTTAAATAATAAATAAAATGTCATTCTCTATTTAGCTCAGGATTAATATTAATAATTCTGATTTAATTAGAGAACGACATCATATATTAATAACTACAATATTTTATGTTATCTTTAACAAATATAAAACCGAATACTGGTTCTAGAAAAACTTCTAAGAGACTTGGTAGAGGTAATGGTTCAGGTAAATGAACTTTCTGTGGAAGAGGTTGTAATGGACAAAATTCTAGATCTGGTGGTTGAGTACCTTCTTGGTTTGAATGAGGTCAAACACCTTTATTCAGAAGAATGCCTAAATTAAAAGGTTTTTCTAACGCAAAATTTAAAACTGAATATAGTATTATAAATCTTTCTGATTTAGCTCTATTAGCTGAAAAAGGGATTACTACTATTAACAAAGAAGTATTACTTGAAAATAGAATAGTTAGAAGAAAATCTCTTCCAATTAAGCTATTAGGTCAATGAGAATTAACTATTAAAGTTGATGTTATTATTGATAAAGCATCTATTCCTGCTAAAGAAGCAGTTGAAAAAGCTTGAGGTAAACTTGAAACTAAATAATGTAAAGATAAAACCCCTGCTTTAAGTTTGGGTTTTACTTTTTTTTATGTATAATATATAAAACTCCCCCTGCCTTTCAGGCATCCCCCTCCATGAGGGGGAAATAGAGGTGTTAATTAATTTATAAACATTTATCTAAAATGATTAGTAGTATTAAATCTATATTCCAAAATAAAAACATTACTAAAAAAATAATAGCTACGCTATTATTAGTTTTGGTTTATAAAGTGTTATCTGTAATTCCTGTGTATTGAGTTGATACATCTAAATTAGCATCAATAATGGAAGCTAATAAAGGATTATCTTTTTTTAGTGCTTTAATGTGAGGTTGATTATCTAATTTTTCAATCATTCTAATGGGACTTTCTCCATATATTAATGCATTAATCATAATTCAATTACTTTGAGTTATAGTTCCTAAAATAGGAGATTTACAAAAAGAGGGAGAACAATGACAAAAGAAAATTACAAAATATACTAGATGGTTAACACTACCGTTAGCATTTGTTCAATCATATTGAATGATTGTTTTACTTAATACGTTAGCTTCAGGTACAATTATTGATTTATCTAACACACAAGTTGTATTGACTGCAATGACAGTTATAACAGCTTGAACAGTTTTTCTAATGTGGTTAGGTGAAGTAATGACTGAAAATGGTATTTGAAATGGTATAAGTGTTATTATTACCGCTTGAGTACTTTCATCAGTACCATGAGTAATTATGGGACATATTGGATCAGGAAATTATCCACTTTTTATTGGATTAATTATAGCAACTTTAGCAATTATTTATATAATTATTAAGTTTACGGAATGAAATAGAAGAATACCAATTATTTATACTAGAACTGGTAGAGAGGAAAAATCTTATTTCCCAATTAGAATAAATCAAGCATGAATGATTCCAATCATATTTGCAGTATCCTTAGTTACTTTTCCTGCTATTATAGGACAAATTCTTACTGGGGCTTGATCAAGCTCAACAGCAAGTGCTATCTGAACTTTTTTACTTGAATATTTTAATATGACAAACCCTTCTTGGTTTTTCATAATTATTTATTTTTTACTTGTATTAGGTTTCTCTTTCTTTTATGTTTCAATTACTTTTAATACAGATGATGTATCTGAGAGTATTCAAAAAAGATGAGGATATATTCCTGGTATTAGACCCGGAACTGAAACAGCTAATTATTTAACTAAAGTTTCTGAACACTTAAATTTATTCGGTGGATGATTCTTAGCATTAATTGCAGTGTTACCATACATAATGTCAAAGATAATGTGACAATCAGTTGATTTCATTATCTCTGCTGCATGATTAATCATTATAGTTTCTGTTATACTAGATATAGTAAGAAAAACGGATGCTGAAATGAAAATGCAAGATTATAGTAAATATCAATAAGAAAAAAGCTTAACTTTTTTAGAGTTAAGCTTTTTTTTATTTCAAATAATCAATAAATAATTTTCAATTTACATGATCTAACTCATGTTGAATGATTCTTGCTTGTAATCATTCTAAAAATAGTGTTTTTTTAGTGTTTTTTTCGTCTTGAAACGTTACTTTTATCTTAATAGGTCTTTCTACCTCTCAAGTAACTTTTGGTACAGATAAACATCATTCAGTTTCGATAGATGTTTCTTTTCAGTATTCTAAAATTTCAGGATTTATCATCATAATAGTTTTGAAACTTTCATCATCCCAGTCATTTAACATATTAATCACTACAAGTTTTATTCCTTGTCATATCTGAGGAGCGGCAAGTCATACTCATCCATTATCGGGATTTTTGATATATTTAATCATATCCTTACCTAATTTTATAGCTTTTTTAAAGTCCTTATCAAGAACCTTGTCAGCTATTCTTCTAAGAATGGGGTTATCAGTTCATGTTTCTATTTTAAACATTTTTGTAATAATTAGTTTGCATTTTTTATTATTATAACGATGAAATGATGAAAATCTAGTTTTTTTATTTTACTATTAAATTTCAACTATCATCTATATCTAAAATTATTTCATCTCAGTTTTTTATTTCTCAATTTAAAAGCTTAATTGATAAACTATTATTTATTATATTGGTTATTGCTCTCTTTAGGGGTCTTGCTCCAAATTCTTTATCATAACCGGTCTTTGCTATATATTTTTTTAACTTATCATTGAAACTAACTTTGATTCATTTAGTCTCTAATAATTTAGTTACATTATTTTCAAGCAATATATCTATTATTCAAATAATTACTTTTTGATCTAGATTGTTGAATTTAATAATATCATCTATTCTATTTAAAAATTCTGGTCTGAAGTATGTTTTTAGATTATCATCTTTTATGTTAGATGTCATTATTATGATAGTATTTTTAAAATCTACAGTTCTTCACTTACTGTCAGTTAATCTTCAATCATCTAATACTTGTAACAAAGTATTAAATACATCTGGATGAGCTTTTTCAACTTCATCAAATAATATAACAGAATAGGGTTTTCTTCTAACAGCTTCTGTTAATTGACCTCATTCTTCATGTCCTATATACCCTGGTGGAGAACCAATTAATCTTGAAACTGCATGCTTTTCCATATATTCACTCATATCTATTC
>JASFZI010000039.1:0-6846 GCA_045107135.1 Candidatus Altimarinota bacterium | reverse complement strand
AGTTTTACTTGAAAAATCCAATCATCCAGAATCTGATACTATATATGCTAAACCATTTTCTTCATCATGATACTCATATTCAGAAATATCTCTTGTTGTCCCTTCTTCATCAGCTACAATAGCAATTTTATGCCCTGTAAACATATTAAAAAAACTTGATTTACCAACATTTGGTCTACCTATTATTGTTACTTTTGCTAACATGATTTTTGATTTATTTAGATAATATTTTTTTAACGTAAGAATTATATTGATTTTTCAAAAAAAACAAGTTTAAATACTAAACTTGTTTTAAAAAAATGTTCATATTATTAGTAAAATAGTCTAATAACTAAAACGATGGCTTTTCATCAGCTAACCAAGTAACAGGAGTACTTATATCAAAAAACGAAGAATCTACAACATTTGTTATATCCCACATACTAATGTCTTGATCAAATGATTCAGCTTGCCAAAACATACCTGGCATATTAGTAACATTACTTACATCCCAATTTCATATATCTTGGTTGAATAAAGTAGCTCCCGCAAACATCATATGCATATCACTTACACCGCTTATATCCCACAAATTTATATTTGTAATATTAGATAATTTTTCATTATAACCAAACATTTCACCAAATGTTGTTGTTCAACTAAAATCTGGTAAATCAGTAGCTGATATACTAGTTAAGTTAGAACATCAACTAAAATATGATCCACTATTACCCAATTTTAAAGGTCCCCAGCTCTTTATTTCTATTAATTTAGTTTTATCTCAACCATTACCAAATTGAAATCACTCTATATCTCATGTTATTGTTACATCATATATTCAGGCTGTAGCATAAGTATGAGTTATTTCTAATTGATTAAAAGTAGTTATATTACTTGTTATTGCATCTCCCCAATCAACTGTAAAATCATATACTCCACCAGAGTTTAGTGGCAATTTTATTTGGTTAGAAGATGTTATTCATCATATATTTTCTGTATTCCAAGTTGATACAAATTCAACTATAGGAGTGGGGGTATCTTCTGTTGTATTTGTAGCTGTAATTAACATCGTATGATCAACCGAATTTTGAATTAATGCCTGAATAAGAAATCTTGTTCATTCAACATCAGAAACAGTATCCATCATCAAAATATTTTCTATTTCTCATATATTAGATATCTGTGTTCATGAATATGCAAATTGCAAGTCTGATGCAAATTGAATTTGTGTATCAGAATCTTTTAAGTCTGTTAGTACTCAAGAATATAACACTAATTTATTAGTGAGAGTTAAGTCAGTTTCTCAATTTATATCAAATAGTGTTCATGAATAAGATCTCCATAAATTTGAAAATCCGTCATATGACAATTGTTTATTTGTAATTATATCAAGTAGATCTCATACTTCTGATGATATGATGCATGGTACAGCTAACACATAAGTAATTGATCATGTTGATACTTTAGCCAATACTCAATTATAATTTCATGTAATATATGCACTTATTTGTTCATCACCTGCTGCATACGTATCATTAAATCATGATAATCAAATTTGTCCTCATTCAAGAATTGTTCATAATTGATATTCTTGTTTTGTATTTAACACAGAATATGCGTATTCTCTTCCTATCAATGGATCTATTGGTTTCTTTGACAGACTATTTAAATTTGTAATAACCTGTCCTCATATAGTTCACTGAGTCCACACTATTCATCAGCTGAACGTAACATTTTCTCAACTATCTGGATCTGGATATTTTCATGCATTTAAGTTAAATAACTCTAATGATGTTTTCATACTATTTATATCTGATATTCTAGTTGAATCTCTAGCATCTTTACTATATCATTGTAACGATATGAAAGCTATTGTTCATAGAATAGCTAGAATAGTTATTACTACTATTAGTTCTACTAGAGTGAAGGCTTTTTTATTTTTATTCACTATAGTTGTATTTAAAGATAAAATATAATACTTCTATTATATATAAAAATCTAAAATATTAAATAAAATGTAATATTTTAGATTGACAATTAATAATATTGTTTTATTACTTTAGATAATGCTAAAACTTACCCTTTTGTCTCAAAAAGATATATATCAGAACCATTATAAATGAACTTAAAATTAATAATAGAAATACAAACTGTATATTTTCAACAAATGGAAGATCAACATTCATTCAATAAAAACTTGTAATAAGTGTTAATGGTAGCATGAAAGCTGAGAAAACTGTAAGAACTTTAATTACAAAATTGGTTTTAATATCTATCATAGATTTGAAAGTATCCTCAATACTTTCAATATGTTCATGAAGTATACTTATCTCGTTTATTATTTGTTCAATTTTATCTTCAAGATCTTCAAAATAAACCTCTATTTCTCAAGCATATATCTTATTTACAGTGATTTCAAGTTGTTTAATAACCATTATTTGTGGTTTAAACATATGTTTTAAAAGAATTATATTTCTCTTTTTAATTAATATGTCTTTTACTAAAGAACTATTATTATCTCAATCAAAAATTTTTCACTCTAAATCTTTCAAATCACTAGTTATTTTTCTAGTCACAGTAAACATTTTTTCAAGCATGGCTTGAGTAATTTCATAAAGAATATATCCTGTTGAAACTTTAATATCTTTTTTTCTTGTATTTACTTTTACATTACTATAATTTTCAAAAATTTTATCAATATGACTTCATGTATCATCTCTAAATGTTATTAAAAAATCTTTTCATAAGAATATATTAAATTCATTTAATATATATATTTTTTTTAGAATATCATATTTTGGAAAATGTAAAATAAGAAATGAATAATCTGGATAATTATCGATTCTTGCTTTTTGATTTCATTCTCTACATGCCTCTACATCCAGCTCATGAACTTTGTATTTTTCAATAAGAACTTCTTTTTCATCTGGATTTAATCAAACTGCATCAATCCATTTAATTCAACCTAGTTTTAATTCTCTCAACATATATTTTTTTATTAATATATAATTAATATTTTTTAGTCATCATCTTTAATTTCAATATGCAACTCGTTTAATTGTTCACTATCAACTAATATTGGTGAATTCATCATTACATCTTGAGCTTTTCAAGATTTAGGGAAAGCGTATATATCTCTTATATTTTCTTCATCAAGATATATCATCATTAATCTATCCATTCATATTGCAAAACCTCCATGAGGTGGTACTCAATATCAAAATGCTTCATACATAGCTCCAAATTTTTCTTTTACTTCATCTTCACTTCTACCTACTTTTTCAAATGCTTTAACAAGTGATTTTATATCATGGTTTCTAATTGCTCATGAAAGTATTTCATATCAATTACATGATAAATCATATTGTAATCCTGTTATATTTAATAAATCATCTCATTCTTTTTCTAAATCTCCCACTCATCAAGTCGGCATAGAAAAGGGATTATGTTCAAAATCTATTTTTCCTGTAATTTCATCTTTCTCAAAAATAGGAAAATCTGTAATCCAACAAAATGAAATTTCTTCACTATTTATAATATTCATTAATTCTGCAAGATACACTCTAAATCTTCACATATAATTACACACTACTTTTTTATCTCCTGCTCCAAAAAATACAACATCTCATACTTTTAGGTCTGTCCTTGAAACTATTTCACTTAAATCATCTTCAGAAAAGAATTTATTTAATGGTCCTTTTAATCCATCATCCTTCATTTGAAAATATCAAAGACCATGAGCACCATATTGTTTTACATATTTTTCAAAATTTTTCATTTGAGTTTTTGAAAATACATTATCTCAATTAGTAACTTTTATAGCCTTAATTCTATTATTTTCTAAATCAGAAGCAATATTTGAAAATATTTCATTTGTAGATCTAGCAAAAATATCAATTACATCGACCAATTCCATTCCATATCTCAAATCTGGTTTATCACTACCATATTTTTCAATAGCTTCTTTATGTGTTAACGTAAAAAACTTACCATTTTCTCTAATAACATCATTTCACTTAGTTTCTTTAATTATTTTTTTAGTAGTTAATTTTTGTGTAATATCTTCCAAAAAATCCTCTACAACAGTAAATATATCCTCTTGTTCAACAAAACTCATTTCACAATCAATTTGATAAAAATCTCATGCATGTCTATCTGCTCTAGGATCTTCATCTCTAAAACATGGTGCTATTTGAAAATACTTATCAACTCAACCAACCATAAGTAATTGCTTAAATTGTTGAGGTGCTTGTGGTAATGCATAAAAAGTACCTGGGTTTAGTCTAGACGCCACTAAAAAATCCCTTGCTCATTCAGGTGAAGAATTTGCTAAAATAGGTGTTTGAATATCAATAAAATCTCTTGTACTAAACCAGTTTCTAATATAATTAGTCATACTAGATCTAAATTTAATATAATCTAGAATTTTTTTTCTTCTAATATCAAGATATCTATACTTTAATCTTATATCTTCATTTGCTTCAGTAGAATGTTCATCAAGCTCAAAAGGAGGAGTTTTTGATTTTGATAAAAGTGAAACATTTGATACAATAATTTCTATTTCTCATGTTTCCATTCTTGAATTAGCTTGTCATTCAGGCCTTGATCTAACAGTTCATTCAACTTGAATAACATATTCACTTCTGAAAGTATTAGCTGTTTCCCAAGATAATTTATCATCTTCTGGATCAAACACTACTTGAGTTAAACCATATCTATCCCTTAAATCTATGAATATAATTCATCCATGGTCTCTTCTATTACTTACCCAACCTGATAAAGTAACTTTTTCTCAGATATTTTCTTTTTTAAGTTCGCTACATTTATGACTTCTTAACATTTTTAATAATAATTAGATTTAAAATCTTTTTAATTATATTAAAAAACGTGAAAAATCAAGCATTTATTCAATAAAAACGAGTATTTTAAGAAAAAATCTACTTTTTTTTGACTATAATAAATTTATATAGTAAAATTTATTCATATAGTTTTATTACATAAGAAAAGACCAATGCCTACTCTTTCATACCAAATTTTTAACAAACACATAAAATTAAGCGATAAAGTAATTGTTAAATTTATCAAAGAAATTGAAAAATTATTCACAAAATTCAAAGAAGATAAAGATATTGATAATTTAAAAGTATTAAAGAATAAATTAATAAATCTTTTAGAAGAAAATCCTAAAAAAATATCAAAAACATCAAAAAAGGAATATAAAATTATAGAAGAATTAATTGAAGAGTTTGACATATACATTGAAGAAGTTAATAATAAAAAAGAAAAATCAAAATTAATTAATGTAATAGAAGAAGTAGAAAATAATTATAAAAAATGTGATTCTATTCCTAGTGAGAAAAAAAATAAATATTTGAATTATTGTGTGAAAAAGAAAAAAGTAGCATATGAAAAAGAATTAATAAATTTACAACTTGAATTATTAAAACTTCAAAAACATATAAAAGAAAACTGAAAAAAATTACTTATTATTTTTGAATGAAGAGATGCAGCTGGAAAATGAGGTACAATTAAAAGATTTACTGAATATTTAAACCCAAGATGAGCTAGAGTAGTAGCACTTGAGAAACCTTCAGAAAGAGAAAAAACTGAATGGTATTTCCAAAGATATATAAATCATCTACCAGCTGGTTGAGAAATGACACTTTTTGATAGATCTTGGTATAATAGAGGTTGAGTTGAACCAGTTATGTGATTTGTATCAGAAGAAAAATATAAAAGATTTTTAAAAGATGCTCCAAAATTTGAAAAAATGCTTGTAGATTCAGGAGTAAAAGTAATTAAATTTTATTTCTCGGTATGAAAAGAAGAGCAAGCAAGAAGATTTGAAGCAAGAAAATATAATCCACTAAAACAATATAAACTTTCCCCTATTGATCAATTATCACAACAATTATGGGAAAAATACACACTTGCAGAATACAAAAACTTTACTGCTACACATTCTAAAAATGCCCCTTGGATACTAATAAATAGTAATGACAAGAAAAAAGCAAGAATTAATGCAATAAAATATGTATTAAATCAATATGATTACGAAGATAAAACTGATAATAAGAATTTAAAACTTGATTATGAAATAGTCAGTGACTGAATGACTAAAGCTAATAGATTAAAAGAAGAAATTGATATTAAAAAAGATTTATTTGAGTAAAAAAACTCCCCCTAAATCAATTCTAATAGTCTTCTCCCCCTCAATGAGGGGGAAATGAACGAAGTGAATAGGGGGAGTTTTTTTATTTCCTAAAAATTAAATACATCAGTTATTTTACCATTTATCATCAAATTATCTTCTTCTGAGAGGATGATTGGTTTATGATAATCATCTTTTGAGTCTGGTAAAAGATAAATTGTATCTCCATCTCTTTTGAATTTTTTAAGAGTTGCTGATCAATTTACAATAAATAGGAAAGCATCTTTAGAATTGGTAGTTGTTTCATCTTTTTTAATCAAAACATAGCTTCCGTTATCAATAGTTTTTCAATTAACCATAAAATTATTCATAGACGTTCATTCAACTTTTAATATAAAATAATTTTGTTCACTTCAGGTAATTATTTTTTTAGAAATTGGTAAAACTCAATAACTAGTTTCATTAGCATCAACTAAAGGAGTACCTGCATTAGCATAACCTAAGATAGGTATATTTAATGTCGTCTGGAATCAAACATTATTACCTAAACTTATTGATCTATATCATCTTCACCTAGTTAAAAATCACTTTTTTTCTAAAGCTTCAAGATATTGAACTACTCATCTTTTTGATTTTTGACTAAGTAAAACTGTCAATTCTTCAATTGTTGGAGCCTTAGCATTTTCACCAATAAACTTAGTAATAACATCCAATAC